>CANCMM010000125.1:0-5927 GCA_947379335.1 Alphaproteobacteria bacterium
TCGAAAAAGGCAGTGTCATGAAGGTTCGCAACTCCCTCCGGTCGCTCAAGAAGCGTGACAAGGACTGCCGCGTCATCCGCCGCAAGGGTCGCGTCTACGTGATCAACAAGAAGAATCCGCGGTTCAAAGCCCGCCAGGGTTAAGCGATACTGCGCCCCCGAAAGACAGGCGCATGCTTCTTCCTCCGACCGATTCCAAGATAGTCGCCCGCCGCGCCGAGATCATCGAGGCGCTGCGTGCCATCGTGCCCGACGGCGTGGTCGCCGATAAATCGGGCCTGGCCACCTTCGATTCCGATGCCCTCAGCGCCTATCACCAGACGCCTTTGGTCTGCGTGCTGCCGTCAACCCGTGAACAGGTCAGCGAGATCCTGAAATATTCGCAAGACCAAGGCGTGCCCATCGTGCCGCGCGGTTCGGGCACCTCGCTGTCGGGCGGGGCGCTGCCGCGCGAAGACGGCATCCTGATCGGCATGGGGCGCATGAAGCGCATCCTGGACATCGATTACGAGAATGCCTGCCTCACGGTCGAGCCCGGCGTCACCAACCTCAACATCACCAAGGCGGTGGAAGCCAACGGCTTCTATTACGCGCCCGATCCTTCCAGCCAGGTTGCCTGCAGCATCGGCGGCAATGTGGCGGAAAATTCCGGCGGGCTGCATTGCCTGAAATACGGCCTGACCACCAACAACCTGCTGGGCGTCACCATGGTGCTGCCGTGCGGCGAGATCGTCACCCTGGGCGGCAAGTCGGGCGCGCAGGGCGGGCTGGACATCATGGGCCTGGTCACCGGCTCCGAAGGCTTGCTCGGTGTGGTGGTGGAAGTGGTGGTGAAGATTCTGCGCAAGCCGCCCGTCACCCGCACCCTGATGGCCAGCTTCGACACGGTCAGCGCCGCCGGCGCCTGTGTCGCCGCCGTGATCGCCGACGGCGTGGTGCCGGCCGCCATGGAGTTCATGGATGGCCGCGCCGCCGAAGCGATTGAGAGCTACAACCAGCCCGGCTATCCCAAGGGCGCCGAAGCCATCCTGATCATCGATGCCGATGGCGTGGAGGCCGACGTTTCCCACGCCATCGCCAGAGTCACCGCGATTGTCGCCGAATGCGGCGGCAAGACGGTGGAAGCCACCGATGAGAAACAGCGCACCCGCATCTGGTCGGGGCGCAAGGCCGCCTTCGCCGCCATGGGCAAGCTGGCGCCGGACATGATCTGCATGGACGGCACCATCCCGCGCCATGCGCTTCCGTACGTGCTCGATGAGATGGCCAAGCTGTCGGAAAAGTACCAGCTGGGTTTCTGCAACGTGTTCCATGCTGGTGACGGCAACCTGCACCCGCTGATCATCTTCGACATCATGAAGCCTGGTGAGTTCGAGCGGGCCGAGGAATTCGGCGCCGATATCCTGCGCCTGTGCGTCAAGGTCGGCGGCGTGCTGTCCGGCGAACATGGCGTGGGCGTGGAAAAGCGCGACCTGATGACGGACATGTTCACGCCGGAAGAACTGGCGCTGCAGGGCCGGGTGAAGTGTGCCTTTGACGCCGGTGGCCTGTTCAATCCTGGCAAGGTGTTTCCCATGCTGTCGGCCTGCGTGGAGCAGGGGCACATCCATGTTCACGGCGCCCAGCTGCCGCATCCGCATCTGCCGCGCTACTGATGGAAAAGGCAGTCAACGAATCCCAGGTTGCCGATTTCGTGCGCGAGGCGCGCGAAAGCAAAGCGCCGTTCGAGATCGTGGCCGGCGGTACTCGCCGCGCGGTGGGCAGGCCCCTCGTCAATTCAAATGGGGCGAATTTGCCGTTGCTGGATGTCTCGGGCCTGTCGGGGATCATCAAGTATGAGCCGGCGGAGCTGATCATCACCGCCGCGCCCGCGACGCCGCTGACCGAGATCGCCGCCGTGCTGGGCGAAAAGAACCAGCGCCTGGGTTTTGATCCCGCCGACTGGTCACAGCTTTTGGGCTCCAATGGCGTCGCCACTTTGGGCGGCGCCGCCTCGGCCGATGCCAGCGGCTCCGGCCGCCTGCGGCACGGCGCGGCGCGGGATTCGCTGCTGGCCTTCCGCGCCGTCAACGGCTTGGGCGAACCCTATCGCGGCGGCGCCAAGGTGGTGAAGAACGTCACCGGCTTTGATCTGCCCAAGCTGGTCTGTGGCGCTTATGGCACCCTGTCGGTGCTGACCGAGCTGACGTTTCGCGTCTTTCCCAGGCCGCAATTCTTTGCCGTGTTGTGCCTGTCCGATATCACGCCCGAGGTTGGCTTCGCTGCCCTGCGCGAGATCGCGCACAGCGCGCTGGAGCCGGCGGGCTTGGCCTATCTTCCCGGCAGCATGATGCCGAATGCCGGACAGGGCGCGGCGCTGATCCGGCTGGAAGGTGCGGCCAAGCCGCTGGAAGAAAAGCTCGCCATGGCGCACGGCCTGCTTGGCAATGTCGCCAGCCGCATCGACAGCGATCCCTTTGCCGCCATCGGCAGCGGTGAGAAATTCGCCGATCTGCCGGGCCACGTTTGGCGGGTGATGATCGCGCCGTCGGATGCGCCGCGCGTGGTCAGGGAACTGAATCTCCAGCACTGGCTGGGCGACTGGGCCGGCGGCGTGATCTGGGCGGCGGCGCCCGCACACGATGCCGCGCGCGTCCGCGCCATTGCCGCGTCCGTCAAAGGCCAGGCCATGTTGCTGCGCGCTTCCACGGATGCCCGCGCTGCGCTCGGCCTGTATGCGCCGCAGCCCAAGGCGCTGGCCGATGTGAACCGCGCGGTCAAAGCCGCCTTCGATCCCTTGTCCTTGTTCAATCCGGGAAGATTGGCATGAAACTCGCCTTCACCCCGCAGCAGCTCGCCGATCCGCAAGTCGGTCCCGCCGCCGCCGCCGTGCGCCGCTGCGTCCATTGCGGTATCTGCACCGCCACCTGTCCCACCTATGTGCTGCTGGGCGACGAACGCGACAGCCCGCGCGGCCGCATCGTCTTGATGAAGGACATGCTGGAAAAAGGCGGCGCCCCGACGAAAGAACAGGTCCATCACATCGACCGCTGCCTGTCTTGTTTGAACTGCAAGACGGCGTGTCCCTCCAGCGTCAATTACCAGCGGTTGGTGGACCAGGCACGCAGCCACATCCAGGAACATTATCGCCGCCCGCTGGGCGACCGACTGCTGCGCTGGATGATCGCCAAGGTGATGACCCGCCCCGCGCTGGTGCGGATTGGGTTGCTGCTCACCAAGATCGGCGCGCCCATCGTAATGCTGATACCAGGCCGGCTGGGCGCCATGGCGCGCATCGGCCTGTCCGCCAAACCGCAAGGGCCTGAGCCCACGCATTTCCCCAAGCCCGCGGTCGTCAAACAGCGCATCGCCATCATGCCCGGCTGCGTGCAGGGGGCCTTAGCGCCGCAGATCGACGGCGCGGTGGGCCGGGTGCTGGCGCGGCGCGGCATCGAGCTGGTGGCGCTGGACGGCGCCGGCTGTTGCGGCGCGCTGCCCCATCACATGGGCCGCGAGCACGACTCCCAGGAATGGGCCAAGAAGGCGATCATCGCCTACGAGCAGGGCCAGTATGACGGGGTGCTGATCACCGCCACCGGCTGCTCGTCGCAATTGAAGGATTATGCCCACCAGTTCGCCGGTGATCCGGTGTGGGAGAAGCGCGCCGCCAAGTTCGCCGCCGCCGCCTATGACTTTGCCGAACTGTGCACGCCCATGACCGTGACCCCGCCGCGCACCTTGCGTGTTGCCTATCATCCCGCCTGCAGCCTTCAGAACAGCCTGAAGCTGAACGGGGTGGGCGAGGCGATGCTGGAAGCGGCCGGCTTCATCGTCACCCCCTTTGCCGAAAGCCATCTCTGCTGCGGTTCGGCCGGCACCTATTCCATCCTGCAGCCGGAACTGTCGGGCCAGCTGCGCGCCCGCAAGCTGAGCAACATCGCGGCGGCGGAACCGGATGTGCTGGTCAGCGGCAATATCGGCTGCCTGCAGCACCTGGCGGCGGGGGCGGGCAAGCTGCAGCCCATCCTGCACCTGGCGGAACTGCTGGATTGGGCCGAAAGCGGCGTCAAACCGGCCAATCTGGAATTGCCGGAAAAGGCGCACTAAGCTGGCGGCCATGCGCTCCGCCCTTGTCCTGTCCCTGCTGTTGATTGGTGGCTCGGCCCTTCTTGATTCAAGTTGGGCCGCGCCGGCCGCACCCGCGCCGGTGCCGGAAACCAAGAATGTCACCAGCCTGGAACAGCTTTTCGCCCAGCTCAAAAAGGCGGAAAATCCCGAAGACGCGCATCCCATCGAGCAGAAGCTGATCGCCATGTTCCGCGCCTCGGGCAGTCCCAGCGTCGATCTGCTGATGATCCGCGCCAACGCGGCGCTGGCCACGGCCGACAACAAGACCGCCAAGAAATTGCTGGAAGCGGTCACCAACATCGCGCCCACCTATGCCGAAGGCTGGCATGCCCGGGCCGGGATGGAGCAAGCGGACGGTGACGACACCGCCGCCCTGGTGTCTTTGCAGAAAGTCGTGCTGCTCAACCCGCGCAATTTCAACGCGCTCAATGAACTGGGCGACATGCTGCAGGATTATGGCGACAAGGCCGGGGCGCTGAAGCTGTACCGCCGCGCCCTGGACCTGGATCCGCAACTGGAAGGCGCGACCCACAAGATTCGCGAACTGACCCAGAGCGTCGAGGGACGGGATATCTAGAGCGATGCGCTGGATGATCGCCGCCCTTCTGTTGACGGCGGCGCAAGCGAGCGCCGCGCCGTCCTATATGGTCGGCACCTGGTTCGGGCATGGCCAGCCCGACGACAAGTCCGCCATGTATATCGACCGCATGCGCGCCGACGGCACCTGGCGCGGCGAATATCGCGTCTGTCTCAAGGGCAAGCCGCGCGACCAGATCCAGGAAGGCCGCTGGGCGCTGGCCGGCGACATCCTCACCCTGGGCGTGGAAACCGTGGGCGGCCAGTTCTGGCCTCGCACCGACACCTACAAAATCCTGGAACACAGCGCCAAGACGCAGAAATATCTCAGCCTGGGCTACAAGTTCACCTACACGCCCCAGCGCGTCGCCGACGACTTCAAAATGCCGAGCTGCGACCTGACAAGTTAATCCTCGTCCGTCACAAACGCCACGCGCAGCATGTTGGTGGCGCCAGTGGTGCCCAGCGGTACGCCGGCGGTGATGACGATGCGTTCGCCCGCCTGGGCAAAACCTTCCTGGCGCGCGATCTGGCTGGCGCGCTTTACCATGTCGTCGAAGTCGCGAATGTCCTCAGTGATGACGCTGTGGGTGCCCCAGACCAGGCACAACCGCCGCGCCGTCTCAATGCTGGGCGTGGGGGCGATGATCGGCGCCTGGCTGCGCTCGCGCGCCGCGCGCATGGCGGTGATGCCCGACTTGGTCCAGCACACGATAGCGCGTGCCTCGATGGTCTGGGTCACTTCATGCACCGCCGCCATGATGGCGTCGGGGGTGGTCTTTTCCGGGGCGCCGCGTTGCGCCTCGATAATCGAATGGTAAAGCTCGTCATCCTCCACCGCCATGGCGATGCGGTCCATGGTCTGCACGGCTTCCACCGGATAGGAACCCGAGGCTGATTCCGCCGACAGCATCACCGCATCGGCGCCGTCGAACACTGCTGTCGCCACGTCCGAGACTTCGGCGCGGGTCGGCATGGGCGAGTTGATCATGGATTCCAGCATCTGGGTGGCCACCACCACCGGCTTGCCGGCCTTGCGGGCGGCGCGGGTGATCTGCTTTTGCAGGCCCGGCACCCGTTCCAGCGGCATTTCCACGCCCAGATCGCCGCGCGCCACCATCAGGGCGTCGGCCAGTTCCAGTATCTCGTCCAGGCTTTCCAGCGCCTTGGGCTTTTCGATCTTGGCCAGCACCCCGGCGCGGCCGGCGACAATCTTCTTCAATTCGGCCACATCTTCGGGACGCT
>CANCMM010000126.1:0-5900 GCA_947379335.1 Alphaproteobacteria bacterium
GCGGCGGTGATGGATGGTCACGCCATGCAGGCGCAGCCCGTTGTAATGGTCGGGGGTGCCGTAACCCTTGTTGCTCTTCCAGTTGTAGCCGGGATGCTCGTCATGCAGCCGCGCCATCAACCGGTCGCGCGTTACCTTGGCGATGATCGAGGCCGCGGCGATGGAGACACTGCGCCCGTCGCCCTTGATCAAGGTGTCGCACTTGCACGGCAGGGCGGGCGCGTCATTGCCGTCCACCAGCGCGAACTCCGCCGCGATGCCCAAGGACCGCACCGCGCGC
This sequence comes from Alphaproteobacteria bacterium, assembly GCA_947379335.1. Taxonomy (GTDB): domain Bacteria; phylum Pseudomonadota; class Alphaproteobacteria; order Micropepsales; family Micropepsaceae; genus Rhizomicrobium. Next base: position 281 of record CANCMM010000126.1, read on the forward strand.
GCCATGGCCAGATGCGTCGCCTGGCGGATGTTGACCAGGTCGATTTCGTCCACGCTGGCCTCGCCAACGCCGACCGCCACCGCCATCTCCATGATGCGCGGGTAAAGTTCCTCGCGCTCTTCCTCACAAAGCTGCTTGGAGTCGTTCAGTCCCTTGGGGATGCGGCCGCGCTCCAGGATCACCGCCGCCGCCACCACCGGACCGGCCAGCGGCCCGCGCCCGGCTTCGTCCACGCCGCAGATTCGCAGAGGGGCCGAACCGGCATGGGCCTTCAGCAGGCGCGACTCGTAGATGTAATGGGGCATCCCCCAATGGTTAGAACAGGGCGAGCTGGTCGCCAAGCCGGGACGGGCGCTTGAACTTGTGGACGGCAAGCGGCGCCGAAGGCAGGTTCAGCCCCAGCCGCTTCACTCCCATATGGAACCGGCGCGCCATCACCTGGGCGTAAGGCCCGGTCCCGGTCATGCGGGTGTTCCAGGTGGCATCGTAATCCTTGCCGCCGCGCATCTGCCGCACCAGGGTCATGACATGCTTGGCGCGGTCCGGCACGTTCACGTCCAGCCATTCGCGGAACAGGTCCTTGATCTCCAGCGGCAGGCGCAAAAGCACATAACCGGCGCTGCGCGCGCCATAACCGGCCGCGGCGCTCAGCACCGCTTCCATCTCGTGGTCGTTCAGCGCCGGAATGGCGGGCGCGAACATCACACCGGCGGGTACGCCGGCATCCGACAGGCCCTGGATGGCCTGCAGGCGGCGCTGCGGCGTGCCGGCGCGCGGCTCCATCGCCCGTGCCAGCTTGCGGTCCAATGTGGTGATGGACAGCGCCGCCTTGGCCAGGCCCATGTTCGCCATGTCGGACAGGATATCCAGGTCGCGCAGGATCAGCGGCGACTTGGTGACGATGGCGACGGGATGGCGAAAGTCGCGCAGCACTTCCAGGATGGAGCGCGTGATGCGCATCTTCTTTTCCAGCGGCTGGTAGGGATCGGTGTTGGTGCCCATGGCGATCACCTTGGGGACATAGCCGGGCGCGCTCAGCTCCTTGGCCAGCAGCGCAGCCGCATTGGGCTTGGCGAACAGGCGGGATTCAAAATCCACCCCGGGCGACATGCCGAGATAGGCGTGGCTGGGCCGCGCGAAACAATAGATGCAGCCATGCTCGCAGCCGCGATAAGGATTGATCGACTGGTCGAAAGACAGGTCGGGTGACTTGTTGCTGGTGATGATGCTCCGGGTGGCGTCGTGGATCACCTCGGTGCGGATCGGGGGCGGGGCATCGTCGTCGGCCCGCCAGCCATCGTCCCAGCCGTCATCCAGCAGCACACGGGTCTGCTTTTCAAACCGCCCCACGGCATTGGAGAGGGCGCCGCGGCCACGCAGCACTTCCGGGCGGATGTTGAGGACGACTGTCATATTTGGGACTATAAACCCAAAAAAGAACAAAACAAGTACAAACTGGACTTGGGCGATTATGCACTACTTGACGGTTATAATAACCCTATCATATCAATTGGTTATATACTATGGGACTGGATTCCTGTTTTCCACCCCTGCGTGTGGACGGACTGGTCGAAGCGCAAGTCCGGCGACTTGTTCCCGCCTAGGATGGCCCCCGACTTGGGGAGGCTGTGATGGCATTAGAGAACTTTCCGCTTGGACCAGAGATGTTTGACCAAGCGTTCGGCAAGACGTGGGGTCCTCGTCTTTGGCGCGCCACTTTTGTGGCCGTGCTTGTGGTCATTTTTGGCGGCGTTGTTTATGGCGCATGGACGGTTGCAAAGCGGCTGTATGCCGATTTGTCTGGCCTGAGCCTGCATCTACCCGGAGGCCCTTTACTATGGGTTTCTGGGGGCATTTTAGCGCTTGTCGGATTGGCTTTTTTTATCGGCTTGATGCTTACGCGCGGTAACAAAAACCGCGTTATACGCCGCGACATGTGGCTCCAGGATGCCGTTTGCTTCGTGATGTACGGCCATTGGCCCGCCGAGACAGAGCAAGTGTTCAATCAAGAGGGCGATGTAGACCGCGCAATTGCGGTCGGAGTGAAAATGCGAGAATTGGCCGGCGAAGGGGGCCTGTTTATTTGGGGAAAGTCCCACGAAAACAGGTTGTTTGAATTGGTTCCAATTGCCTTTTGGATGGAAAACCAAATTGACGGCCTAAGGCTTATTGGTAATAAGCCAGAGAACGTGCCGACTGAGAATGCTGTCAATTTTCGACAAGGCGCCGAGGTCTACAAAGAATTGATGGTCAATAAAGCCCAAGTGGAGGCGGTTGTTGACCAGCTTAAACCCTAGCGCTTGCGATGGCGTTCCTACGAACCTGAAGCACACGCCAGTAATTATCGTCCTTCAGAGACCTGCTATAAAAATCCCATGACCGACCCGCTTGCTGCCTTGCGAAACCTGCCGCGCCTGCGCCTGGCGCACCTGCCCACGCCGCTGGAGCGCATGCCCCGGCTGGGTGCCGCGCTGGGGATCGAAAGCCTCTGGGTGAAGCGTGACGACTGCACCGGGCTGGGCTTTGGCGGCAACAAGGTGCGCAAGCTGGAGTTCGATCTGGCGGCGGCCATCGAAGCCAAAGCCGATAGCGTGGTGTGCGGCGGCAATGTCCAGTCGAATACGGCGCGGCAGGTCGCGGCGGCTTGCGCGAAGCTGGGGCTGGAATGCCATCTCGGCATCATGCGCGGGCGCGTCGCTCAGGCCGCTGATACCGGCAATTTTCTGCTCGACAGGCTGTTCGGCGCGATCATCCACGACATTCCCTGGGACGAGGACCGCAATCGGCACCTGCGGGACATTGTTGCCGCATTGGAAGCGGCAGGGCGCAAGCCTTACCTGGTGCCCTATGGCGCGTCCGATGCACTGGGCGCGCTGGGCTACGCGCTGGCCGCCGAAGAGATCGTGCAGGCGCTGCCGGATGCGGGATGGATCGTGCATGCCAGCGGCAGCGCCGGCACCCAGGCCGGGTTGGTGGCGGGACTGATCGCGCTGGACCATCCCGCGCAGGTGATCGGCATCGATGTCGATGCCCAGCCCGAGCGCGTCACCGCCGATGTCCGCCGCGTGGGACGCGAGGCGGCGGCGTTGCTGAAGGCGGAAGACAAATGGGACGATGCGCGCGTCACGGTCGCGCGCGAATGGAGCGCCGGCGCTTACGGCGCCGCCGATGCGGGCACCCTGGAAGCGATCCGCATGGCGGCGCGGCTGGAAGGGCTGGCGCTGGACCCGGTCTATACCGGCAAGGCGATGGCGGGGCTGATCGGCCTGGCGCGCGCGGGTCACTTCAAGGACGCGCCGGTGGTGTGGCTGCACACCGGCGGCTCGCCTGGCATCTTCGCCTATCCCGAATTGATGATACAGGCATCGCGCGGCGTGGTAGAAACCCGCCCGAAAACAATAAGGGGATACGCCATGAAACTGTTCGCCGCCGCAGCAATCCTTGCCGCGCTCACTGCGCCCGCTTTTGCCGCCGACGTCACGGTGGACGTGCCGATGGCGTTCCCCGAAAGCCTGACCTCCACGCCGAACGGCACGATCTATGTCGGCTCGATGAATCTGGGCGCGGTCTATCGCGCCTTGCCGGGCGAGCGCACGACCAAGACCTGGATCAGCAAGGAAGCGGGCAATTTCGGCAGGGTGCTGGGTGTGCTGGCCGACAAGGGCACGCTTTATGTCTGCGACAACAATGGCGACCATGCTTATCTGAAAACCTTCTCGCTCAAGACCGCGGCGCTGTTGAAGACCAATGAGCTTCCCGGCGGCGGCTTCTGCAACGACATCGCGCTGAAGGGCGCGGACGCCTATATCACCGACACCAAGGGCGGCCGCGTGCTGAAGCTGGCGGCCGGCAGCGACGCGCTGACCGTGTGGTACACCAACGACAAGTCGGACTCCTCGCTCGATGGTTTGGTGTGGCAGGGCGATGCGCTCTACACCAACACCTATAACGGCAACCACCTGATCCGCATTCCCATGAACGCTGATGGCTCGGCGGGCAAGGGCGTGAACCTGGCGACCTCGATGGACATCGTGCAGCCCGACGGCATGCGCTTGTCCTCGTCCGGCAAAATCCTGCTGGTCGAAGGCCGCGGCAAGGACGGCAATGGCCGCCTGGATGAAGTGACGGTGTCGGGGGATAGCGCCACCATCACGGTGATCAAGGACAAGTACATGCTGCCGACCGCGGTGACGGTGGTGGGCGGGACCGCCTATGTGCTGGAAGCCAAGCTGAATTATCAGCGCGATCCGGCGCTGAAGGACAAGGATCCGGGCGCCTTCAAGGCCTATGCCGTGCCGCTGAAGTAGCCAAACTCACCCATGTCATGGCCGGGCTTGACCCGGCCATCCATGCATCAACCTACTCAGACCAACCCGGCCGATAAATCCTCCCAGGCCGGGTTGACCTGTTCGATCAACGCAATCTTCCATTCCCGTTTCCATCGCTTGAGACTGGTCTCACGCTGAATGGCTTGCGGAACAGTGGGATAATCTTCGTACCAGACCAATCTGGATACGCCGTAACGCTTGGTGAAAACGGATGCGCGGCCTTGCTTGTGCAGCCAGACGCGTGACGACAAATTGTTCGTCACGCCGATATAGAGCGTGCCGTTCTTGCCGCTTGTCAGAATGTAGACATAACCCTGACGCATTGCCGCTTGCGAGATGGATGGCCGGCTCAAGGCCGGCCATGACATCATAGTAGATGGGTTACTCCTTGAAAGTAATCTTCTCCACATTCCACAACGAGCAGGCGCCCTTGTAGAGCACCGTGTCGCTTTCGGCATGCAGGGAGTGGATCAGACAGCCGGTCTGGCCCTGGCCCAGGCTGGTCTGGGCCCAGCCCAGCAGTTTGCCGTCATGGTCGAGCCGGTAGATCTTGCCGGTGCCGTCGCCGCTATAGAGATATTTGGGCGTGTATTGCACCGACCAGGGCTGGCCGATCCCGGTAATGTATTTCTGGAAGTTCAGGTCCATGTCGAAGACCTGAATGCGGTTGTTGTTGCGGTCCGCGACAAAGACATGGCCGCCGCCCACGGTGATGCCGTGCGGGATCTTCATATTCCCGTCGCCCGTGCCATAGGTGCCGTACACCTTCTGCCACACGCCATCCTTGCTGATCTTCACCACCCGGGAATTGATATAGCCGTCGCTGACATAGATGGTGCCGTCAGGTCCCCAGGCGACATCGGTGGGACGCCCGAAAGTGCCCATGTTGCCGTTGGGATGGGGATTGGTGTCCTTTTCTCCGCGTTCGACGAACTCCTCCCACCAGTCGATGGATTCGGGCTTGCGGCCCAGCACCATCTTTACGAGGCCGGTGGGATCGACCTTCTGCACGGTGTTGGAGCCTTCATCCACCACCCAGACATTCTGCTGGGGGTCAACGCGCACCGCATGGGCAAACGACGCACCATAGGAGTCGGGCAGCCATTCCTTGACGTATTTCAGCTTCTGGTCGAACTCGAACAGCCGCGCCGCCGTGCCGCCGCGCGAGGAGCCGCCCCAGCCGGTGCGCGAATAGACGAACAAATGCCCGGCCTTGTTACGGCTGACGCCTTCGGTTTCGCCCAGCGTGTGGCCGGGAATGCGCAGCGGCAGGACTTCCTCGGTCACCGTCA
>CANCMM010000127.1:0-5868 GCA_947379335.1 Alphaproteobacteria bacterium
ATGCAGACTGCCCTGGGCTATGAAGGCACCGGCGACTTCGCTCTGACGGCCGACAAGCATATCGTGCGCGCCCGTGATGCGGCCCCCCCGCTCTACGCATATCCCGGCGTGCAAATCGTGCATCCGCGCATGTTCGAAGGCGCCCCCGCCGGGGCATTTTCCACCAACCTCATGTGGGACCGCGCCATCGGTGCGGACCGGTTGTCCGGCACTTTGCTGGACGGGGTTTGGATCCATGTCGGCACGCCCCAGGCCCGCGACGAGGCCGAAGCCTATTTAAAGGCGCCCGCTTGAAGCAGCCCGCTGTCTTCAGCATCCGTCCCAGCGCGCATTTCGCGCAGGAACTGGCGCGGGGACTAATTGCGCGCGCCGGCGATGATCCCCTGGCCTTGTCTTCGACAGTGATCTACCTGCCCACCCGGCGCGCCGCGCGCGGCTTCGGCGATGCCTTCGCCGCCGTGATGGGCGGGGCGGCGCTGCTGCCGCAGTTCCGCCCGCTGGGCGACAGCGACGAAGAGGAATTGCTGTTCGATGCCGCCAGCGAAGGGCTGGAACTGGCGCCCGCCATCGCGCCGCTGCGGCGGCAACTGCTGCTGGCGCGGCTGGTGCGGCAATGGGATCGCTCAGGGCGCGGCGGCACACTCTCCTTCGCGCAAAGCGCCGCGCTGGCCGACAGTCTGGCCAAGGTGATGGACGAGGTCGAGAACCAGGGCTGTGACCTCTCCAAGCTGAAAGACCTGGCGCCCGAACATCTGGCCGAACATTGGGAAGGCGTCACCCGTTTCCTGGACGTGATCCGCAAGCAATGGCCCAAGATTTTAGCCGACGAAAAGGCGCTTAATCCTGCCGCCCGCCGCGCCCAGGCGATGCGCGACCTGGCCAAACGGCTGGAGACCAACCCGCCGCAAGACTTTGTGATCGCCGCCGGCTCCACCGGCTCACTGCCTGCCACTGCCGAATTGCTGGCGGTGATTGCGCGCTTGCCGAAAGGCGCGGTGGTGTTGCCGGGTTTGGATCAGCATTTGGACGAAGAAAGCTGGGAGAAGCTGAAAGATGATCCCGGCCATCCGCAATTTGGTCTCAAGCTGCTGCTGCAGACCATCGGCGCCGAGCGGGCGGACGTGAAGGATTGGAGCAATGTCAAACCCAACACCGCGCGCGAGACATTGCTGCGCGAAACCTTGCGCCCTGCCCCCACCACCGATGCCTGGCGGACGCTGGCGGAAACAGGCAGCGATGAAATCGCGGCGGGACTGAAAGATATCGCGCTGATCGAGGCTGCCGACCCGGCGCAGGAAGCGCTGGCTATCGCGCTAGCCATGCGCGAGGCGCTGGAAACAAAGGGACGCACCGCCGCTTTGGTCACCCCCGACCGCAACCTGGCGCGCCGCGTGGCGTCGGAAATGGCGCGCTGGGGCGTGACGATTGACGATTCCGCCGGCCGGCCGCTGGCCCATGCCGCCGCCGGCACTTTCCTCTGTCTGCTGGCGGAAGCCGCCGAGGCGCAGTTCGCGCCGGTGTCGCTGCTGGCGCTGCTGAAACATCCCTTTGCCCGGCGCGGCCAGGACCGCGCAACTTTCCGCGCCCGGGCGCGCGAACTGGACCGCTGGTGCCTGCGCGGTCCCCGTCCCGATGTGGGGCTTGCCGGCATCGCCACCGCGATTGAAAAAGCGGCGCTTGCCCGGTTCCCGCCACCCGCCGAAGCGCTGCAACAGCTTTCGGATTGGTGGCAGGAAATCGCCGTCCTCCTGGCGCCGCTGGAAAAGCTGTTCGCGGAAAAAGACGTGCCGCTTCTGGCGCTGCTCGACACCCATATTGCGGCGGCCGAAGCGTTGGCCTGTGACGAATCCACCAACTGCATCCTCTGGGCCAATGACGACGGCCAAGCCGCGTTTGAGCTGGTGTCGTCGCTGCGGCTGGCGTCGGAAAAGCTCGACCCCATCGAGCCCGCGTCCTGGCCGCCTTTGTTCCGCAGCCTGGCGATGAAGACGCCGGTGCGCGCCGCGTTCGGGCGGCATCCACGCCTGGCCATATTGGGTCCCCTGGAAGCACGATTGCAGCATTTCGACCTGACCATCCTGGGCGGACTGAACGAAGGTACCTGGCCGCAAGGCGCCGGCACTGACCCCTGGTTCTCACGCCCCATGCGCGCGACCTTGGGCCTCGAACAGCCGGAACGCAGCATCGGCCTGTCCGCGCACGACTTCGCCATGCTGGCGGCAGGGCCGGATGTCTTGCTCACCCGCAGCCTGAAGGCAGAGGGCACGCCCACCATCGCCTCGCGCTGGCTGCAGCGGTTGCAGCAATTGACCCAAGGGCTGGATCTGAAAGCCACGCTGGCGCCGCGGCAGGATTATGCCGCGCTGGCGGCCCTGGTCCTGGACATCAAGCAGGAGGAACGCCTTAAGCGCCCCGCGCCAACGCCGGACGTGCGCCTTCGCCCGCGCCGCCTGTCGGTCACCGAGATCGAGACATGGCTGCGCGATCCTTATGCTATCTATGCCAAGCATGTCCTGAAGTTGCGCCCGCTGGATGCGCTGGATGAAGCCATCGGCCCGCTGGAGCGCGGCACCGCCCTCCACAAGGCGTTGGAGCTGTTCATTCGCGATGTCAAAGGCGCACTGCCGGACAATGCGCTGGACCGGCTGGTCGCGCTGGCCGACGAGGTTTTCGAGCAGGCCGGCATTCCCAAAGCGGCGCTGGCGCTGTGGCGGCCGCGTTTCGAAGGCGCGGCGCGCGGTTTCATCAAATTCGAACAGCAGCGCCGTGCCGGCATCGCCACATCGCACCTGGAGATCAAGGGCACGCTTGCCATTGGTGATTTCACCTTGTCGGGCATCGCCGACCGCATCGACGTGCTGGCGAACGGCGAGGCCGCGATCCTGGACTACAAGACCGGCGCAGCGCCCAGCAAGAAACAGGTAGAGAACCTGCTGTCACCGCAATTGCCGCTGGAAGCGGCCATCCTGGCCGGCGGTGGCTTTGCCGATATCGGCAGCCACGCTACCCAGGACCTGATCTATCTCAGTCTTTCCAGCGAGAAATCCGCCCGCACGCCCCGCACGATCGAGGGCGCCTCCGACCTGGCCAAGCAGGCGGTCGATGCCTTGCAGCGCCGCATCGCCTGGTTCAACGAGCGCGATACGCCGTACCGCTCGCGCGTGCGGCCTTATCGTGCCGACATTGCCGGCGACTATGATCATCTGGCGCGGGTGCGCGAATGGTCACCCTCCGGCTGGACGGAGGAGGAATGATGCGCGATCCCTCCATGGTCGCCTCCGACCCGGAAATTTCCGCCTGGGTCGCCGCCAATGCCGGCGCCGGCAAGACCTATACCTTGGCCAACCGGGTCGCGCGCTTGCTGCTGGCCGATGCCAGTCCGCAGAAGATCCTGTGCCTGACTTTCACCAAGGCGGCCGCCGCCGAAATGCAGGACCGGCTGTTCAAGCAACTGGGCGCCTGGTCGATGCTGCCCGACGACAGACTGCGCGAGGAGATCGTCAAGATCGGCGGCGATGCGCATGCCGACCTGCGCAAGGCGCGGCGGCTGTTCGCGGGCGCGCTGGAAACACCGGGCGGGCTAAAGGTCCTGACCCTGCACGCCTTCTGCCAGGTGGTACTGTCGCGCTTTCCGCTGGAAGCCGGCATTCCGCCCGCCTTCGAGATTTTGGACGACCAGTCGGCGCGCGAATTGATCGGCGAAGCGCGCCAGCATGTGCTGGAACGCGCAGGATCGAGTGATGCGGTGCTGCGCGACGCGGTGGCGTTGCTGGTGACCGAAACCAGCGAGTTCACCCTGACGCGCATCCTGGACGCGGCGCTGGGCGGCGACCGCCGCAAGCTGGACCGCTTTTTCGCGGACGCCGCCGACCTGGAGCAGACCGTGTTCACTGCGCATGGCGTGAGCAAGGGCGAGACCGCGCAAGGCATCGGCGAAGATTTCTGCGCCGCCCTGGCGCGCGACATCCAGCAATTGAAAACCATCCAGGCCTGGCTGGCCGGCGGCGGCAAGAGTGATGTGGATGCTGCGGCGAAGCTGGGCGCAGCATTCGAAGGCGACATCGGCGCCAGTTTTGCGGCACTGGACAGTTTCTTCCTCACCACCAAAGGCGAGCCGCGCCTGAAAATGGTCAGCAAGGCTTTGGGCGATGCTCAGCCGGCCTTGCTCGCCGCTCTTGCCCAATTGCAGGCGGAATTTTGCCGAGTGGCCGAACGCCGCCGCGCCGCGCTGGCGGCGCAGCTCGCCCATGCCGCCCTGACCATAATCCGGGCGATGAGTCAGAGGTATCAGGATGCCAAGCGGCTGCGCGGCGTGCTGGATTATGACGATCTGATCGTGGAAACGCGCAACCTGCTCTCCAAGCGCGGCGCCGCCCAATGGGTGCTCTACAAGCTCGATGGTGGCATCGATCATGTGCTGATCGATGAGGCGCAGGACACCAGCCCCGAGCAATGGGAGATTGTGCGCAAGCTGACCGAAGAGTTTTTTGTCGGCATCGGGCGCGAACGGTCGCAACTGCGCACCATCTTCGCGGTGGGCGATGAGAAACAATCCATCTTCAGCTTCCAGGGCGCCGATCCCGGCCAGTTCGATATCAATCGGCGGTATTTCTCCGAGGCTATCGCCGGCGCGGAGCAGCGCCTGCATGAAGTGAAGCTGGAAACCTCGCGCCGCTCAGCGCCGGAGGTCCTGTCCTTCGTGGACAAGGTATTTGAAAGCGAAGCGGCGCGGGCCGGCCTGACCGTCAGCGGCGGCGAGATCCTCCATCGCGCCCATCGCGACACCGCCAGGGGCGGCATCGAGTTCTGGCCGGCTCTGGTCCCCGAAGAGGAAGAAGAAGTCGATTACTACGCCCCGGTGGACACGGTGCAGAAGGAAAGTCCCGTGGGCCGGCTGGCGGGACAGGTGGCCGACAAGATCGCAGGCTGGCTGAACAGCGGTGCGCGGCTGCCGGACCACAAGGACCCCATCGCGCCGCGCGACATCATGATTTTGCTGCCGCGCCGCGAACCCTTTGGCGGCGAGGTCATCCGGCAGTTGAAATTGCGCCGCATTCCGGTGGCGGGCGCCGACCGCGTACGGCTGACCGAACAGATTGCCGCCATGGACCTGATCGCGCTGGGGCGCTTTGTGCTGCAACGGGAAGATGATCTGACCCTGGCGGCACTGCTGCGCTCACCGCTGTGCGGCCTTGGTGAAGAAGAGTTGTTCTCGCTGGCGCATGGCCGCAAGACCGATTTGTGGAGCGCGCTGGTGGCGCGGGCCCGCGACTTCCCGGCCGCGCATGGTTTCCTGTCGGCCATGCTGGAACGCGCCGACTTCGCGCCGCCCTTTGAATTCTACTCCCATGCCCTCACCGCGCTGGGCGCCAAGGCAAAATTGCTGGCGCGGCTGGGGGCGGAGTCCGCCGACACGATTGACGAGTTCCTGTCTCTGACCCTTACGCATGAGAAAAGCCATTCGCCTTCGCTGGAAGGCTTCCTCGACTGGGTCGAGCGCGGCGGCACCGAAATCAAGCGCGACATGGAGCGCGGCCGCAACGAGGTGCGGGTGATGACGGTGCATGGCGCCAAGGGTCTGGAAGCCGACATCGTCATTCTGCCCGACACCACCTCCCTGCCCGAACCGCCCAGCCGCAAGGGTCACCTGCTGTACGGCGAAGACGGCGTGCTGTTTCCGCTGTCCAACGAGGACGCGCCGGACATCGTCAAACGCGCCAAACAACACGCCGAAGCGGAGACCCTGCGCGAGCATCGCCGGTTGCTCTATGTGGCGCTGACCCGCGCCCGTGACCGGCTCTATGTCTGCGGCTTTGAAAGCAAGAAGGGCGTCAAGGACGGTTCCTGGTACCAGCTTGCGCAAGCCGC
>CANCMM010000128.1:0-5841 GCA_947379335.1 Alphaproteobacteria bacterium
GCACAACCCGGCACGACCAAGCCGTAACCAAATGCGCCTGATCGCGGCTACGCTCGCGTTTCTTTGTCTTCTGCTTCCCGCTACGGCGGCGCCGAAATTTCCGGCGCTGACCGGGCGGGTGGTGGATGACGCCAATATTCTGTCTGCCCAGACCAAAGCCGACCTGAACACCAAGCTGGCGGCGCTGGAACAGAAGAATTCCCGGCAGCTGGTGGTGGTGACCATCCCGTCGCTGGGCGGCTATGAGATTTCCGATTACGGCTATCAGCTCGGGCGCAATTGGGGCATCGGGCAGAAGAGCCTGAACAACGGCATCCTGTTCATTGTCGCACCGACCGAGCACAAGACCCGCATCGAAGTTGGTTACGGGCTGGAGCCGATCGTCACCGACGCGCTGTCATCAGTCATTATCCAGACCCAGGTGCTGCCGCAATTCCGCAAGGGCGATTTCAATGCCGGAGTGGAAGCGGGCGCCGACGCGCTGATCGAGCAATTGTCGCTGGAGACGTCGGAAGCGGAGAAGCGCGCCGCGGCGGCCGCCGAGCGAAGGCCGCAAGGCGACAGCGGCGGCGGGCTGGTCGGGTTCCTGATCGTGCTTTTCATTTTCTTCATGATCGCGCGGGTGTTTGGCGGCTGGGGCCTGTTGCCGTTCCTGTTGATGGGCGGCGGCGGTGGCCGCGGCGGCGGATGGTCCAGCGGTGGTGGTAGTGGCGGCGGCTGGTCGGGCGGCGGCGGCGGCAGCTTTGGCGGCGGCGGCTCTTCGGGAAGCTGGTAGGATGGGCAGGCGATGCTGAACGAAAAAGACCGGGAGCGCATCAGCGCCGCCGTCACCCAGGCCGAGAGCAAGACCTCCGGCGAGATATTCTGTGTACTGACCAAGCGGGTGTCGCGCTACCGCGAGATACCGCTGCTCTGGGCGACGGTAGCGGGCTTTCTGGTGCCGCCGCTGCTGGTGCTGGCAGGCCTGCACCGGCTGGCGCTGGCCAGCATCTTCACCAGCTGGACCGACGAATCCGCCCGCGCCATGGAAGGGTTGATCCTGCGGGTGCTGTCCACCTACAGCCTGGTGCAGGCGGGGGTGTTCCTGATCGTCGCCATCATCGTGGCCGTACCGGCGGTGCGTCATGTCGTGACGCCGGGCCCCTTGAAGAGCCACCGGGTGCGGGAAATGGCGCGGCGGCATTTCGTGTCCGCCGGCTGCCGGTTGTCGGATGCCGAACCTCATATTCTGATCTATGCCTGCCTGAGCGACCGGCGTGTCGAGCTGGTGGCGCATGACAATATCCATAAGGCGGTAGGCGAGGGGCCGTGGAACGCGGCGGTGGCGGCGGTGGTTGAGGGCATGAAGGCCGGAAAACCCGCCGACGGCTTTGTTGCGGCGATCGAGATCTGCGGCGCGGCGCTGGCCCAGCATTTCCCGCCGGACGGGGCCCCAAAGAACCATTTGCCCAATACCATTCTCGAGACTTAAGCTTCTCAAAAATAACCGGAGGGGACTTGCCATGCTGAAATACCTGACACCCGTATTGTGTTTGCTCGCCGCGCCCGCGCTGTCGCAGGGCATGAGCGTCAAGAAGCTCGATCCCGCGTTGGACAGTGTCGTCGCGCCGGGCACCAAGATCGAAAAGGTCGCCACCGGCTTCATCTTCATCGAAGGGCCGATGTGGAAAGACGGCAAGCTGTGGTTCTCGGACGTGCGCATGGACAAGGTGCGGACTTTCGATCCCAAGACGAACAAGGTCACGGTGGTGCTGAACGATTCGGGCGGCCTGAAGAATGCGCCGCCGGACGGCAATTTCGGCTCCAACGGCATGATCACCGACAAGGACGGTTCGATTCTGCTGACCCGCATGTATGTCGGCACCATCGAGAAGATGGATGACAAGGGCGGGCTGAAGCCGTTCCTGGCCAAGTATGACGGCAAGCGCTTCAACAGCCCCAACGATCTGGTGTTCACGGCCGACGGCGCGTTGTGGTTCACCGATCCGTCCTTCGGGTTGCCCAAGATGGACGCCGATCCGAAGAAGGAAATCAAATACAATGCGGTGTGGCGCTATGCCGGCGGCAAGCTGACGCCGGTGATCACCGACATGACCCAGCCCAACGGCATCGGCTTTTCGCCCGACGGCAAGACGCTGTATGTCTCCAACTCCATGCCCGACATGCATATCCGCGCCTATGATGTGGGCGCCGACGGCAAGCTGTCGAACATGAAGAAGCTGATCTCGTTCCCCGGCACGGCGCCGGACGTGCCGGACGGCCTGAAGGTGGACAGCGCCGGCAACCTCTGGGCGACCGGCCCGGGCGGCGTGCGCATCATTTCGCCCAAGGGCAAGGTGCTGGGCCAGATCGTGATCCCGGAAATCGTCGCCAATGTCGGCTTCGCCGAGGACGGCAAGACGGTCTATCTCACCGGCTCGACCAGCCTGTACCGGCTGCATTCCAGGATCGCGGGCGAGATCCCGATGTATTACCGCAAATAGCTAGTCGGCACGGTGGCGGCCCATGCGGCCGCCGCCGGAGTCGCCACTGGGCTGAGCCCCGCTGGATTGGGGCGCCGCGTTCTGCTGCTGCTGCTGCCAGAAATTCCCACGGGTGATGCGCTCGCCATTGGGCATGCGGTAGCCACCGCTGGCTTGGGCGTTGCTCTGCGGCGGCGCGGGCTGGGTGCTGCCTTGATGATTGTCTGAGCGATTATCCTGGCGATTGCCTTGATAGTTGTTCTGGCGGTCGCCGCGGTCATGGTCGCGGTTGCGGTCCTGGCCGCGATAGGCGTGATCGCCGTCGCGATGTTCGCGGCCATAGCCGCCGCCGTAACCGCCACCATAGCCGCCATAAGGCACATAGGCGCCGCCCTGATCGTAATAGTCCGGCTCGTAATAACCGCCGCCGCCATAATAACCGGAAGCGCCATAAGGGGCGCAGCCGCCCAGCAGGGCCAGCGCCGCGCCGAATACCAAAGCCGTCCGTTTCATGTCTGCCTCCAGGGCCGAGTGATTTCCGGCCCCTGCAGCATCGCAAGACGGGCATGAACCGGACATGAACGCGCTGTCATATCCGGCCGGCCTGTTTGTCCGGGCTAGTTCGGCGTCAGTTTCAGCAGCTTGGAGCCCAGCGGGGTGTTGTTGGTGATGGAGCCGCCGCCCGAGTCGGAGAGGACATAGACCGCGCCATCCGGACCGACACGCACGTCGCGCAGGCGCATCTTCACTTCGGTCAGCAGCGGTTCTTCATTGACGACCTTGCCGCCTGACAGGGTCAGGCGTTCCATGGCGGCGCCGCGCATGGTGACGACGAAAACGCTGTTCTTCCATTCGGGGAACAGGCTGCCCTTGTAGAAGGCGAGCTGTGACGGCCCCAGGGAGGGCGCCCAGTAATAGACCGGCTCCTCGATGCCCTTGCGGGTGACTTCGCTGTCGCCGGTCTGATTGCCGGGATAGTCGATGCCGTGGGTGACGACGGGCCAGCCGTAGTTGGCGCCCTTCTTGATCAGGTTGAGTTCATCGCCGCCGCGCGGGCCGTGCTCGGTCTCCCAGAGATTGCCGTCATTGTCCAAGGCGAGACCTTCCTGGCTGCGCTGGCCGATGGCCCAGATTTCGGGCATGGCGGCTTCCTGGCCGGTGAAAGGATTGCCCGGCGCCGGCTTGCCGTCAGTGGTGATGCGCAAAATCTTGCCCAGGTGGGTGTCGAGGGTCTGCGCCACCAGCCAGGGATAGGAGCCGCCGGTGTCACGGTCGCCGATGGTGATGTAGAGATAGCCGTCCTTGCCCATCACCATGCGGCCGCCGCTGCGCGAGCCGACGCCGGAGCGGTTGTCGTTTGGCGTCTGGGGGCGGGCCTTGAAGATCACCTTCACATCGCTGAGCGCATTGGCGGCCTGGTTGAAGGTGGCGCGCGCCACCTGGATGCCGCTGATCATGCCGCGGTCGAAGCCGAAGAAGGTGAAGTAGATGCGGTGATTGCTGGCGAATTTGGGATCCAGCACCAGGTCGAACAGGCCGGTTTGCGCCCAGCCTTGTGCCAGGCCGTCCACGCCGGAGACCGGCGGGGCGATGGTGCCATCCGGCGAAATCACCCGCAGGGTGCCGGGGAGTTTTTCGGTGACCAGGAATTTGCCGTCGGGCAGGAAGCCCAGCGCCCAGGGCGCATGGAGGCCGCTGGTGATCTCGGTCAGCTTGTACGGTGCGGTCTTGTGATAGGGCGCGCGGGTCTGCTCGGGATAGACCGGCTTGTCCTTGACGTTCTCGTTCAGGCGGCTGTCGACCGGCTTTCCTTCCACCAGCGCGGTGTAGTCGGGCTTGTCGGGAACGGTCGGTGCCAAGGATGCGGGCGTCGGGGTTTGCGCCAACACGGTGGTCGAGAGCAGGCAAACAGCAATAGCAGCGAGACGGCGGGTCATGGCGTTTCCTTATTGTTATTTCAGCGCTTGTTCAGCACGGCCAGCAGGGGTTCGGCATTTTCATTGGCCGGGTTGGCGGCGAAGGCGTCCTTGGCCTTTTGATCCCTGGCCACGCCGATGATCATCAACTCCAGCGGGGTGGCGCCGGCCTTGAAGCTTTTGGCCTGACCCAAGTCCACGGGAATGGCGTCGCCCTTCTTGATGGCGACGGTTTCGCCGTTCACCGTGACGCTGCCTTCGCCGGAGATCACGTAATAGGCCTCGCTGAGGTCGACGAGATTGGTGGTGCCGGTGTCGCCGCCGGGTGCGATCAGTTCATGATCGACATAGGCCCAGGGCGTGTAGAAGACGCTGGGGCTGAGGGCACGGCGGCGCTGGACCTTGCCGCCGTCACGGGCGGGCTTCAGCAGCGATTTTTCCAGATGCATGGTGACGAATTGCGGGACGGCATCCTTGGGCGCGCCGACGCGGTCATCGCCAAGGTTGAAGGCGTCATAGACCTTGGAGGTGCCGACATTGATGTTCATCCACTCCACGTCATGATCGGTGGAATTGTAGATGGCGTGGGACGAGCCCATGCGGTCGGGGGCGCCGACCGTGCCCTTGAGCAGGGAGGTGCGGCCGTTGACGGTGAACTCGGCCTGGTCGTCGAAGATGACGAACATCTCTTCGCAGTGATTGTGGAAATGCTGGCCGATGCCGCCGCCGGGATGCAGCACGCCGCGGTGCAGGAAGATGAAGTTGGTGGACAGGGTCTTGTCGGTCATCAGGGGACCAAAATTCATGGTGCCGGCGCCGTCATGCACCGCCTTGAGGGTAGCGGTCTTTTTGACGTCGTAATGGGTGATCTTTGCGGCCAGTTGGGCCTGGGCGGTGGCCGGGGCCAGCAAAATGGCGGCAGTCAGCAACAGGCGTTTCATCGTATCTCCCCCGGGCTTTGTTTTTCTGCGAGCCCCGGGTCACGATAGCATGTCCGGCAGGTCCGGCCACTGGCGGGCGCCGAAAATCGGACCGGCGGGGGCGATACGGGCCGGGCAAAGCATGCTAGGGTGCCCTCCATGGCAGACATAAGAAAAGCACCGCCCGGCGCACGGGCCCAAGCCGCCAGCACGGCATCGGACCAGCGCACCCGCATGGTCCTGGACCAGGTCGAGAAGGAGCGGGTGGCGAGCGACGCCAAGACCGCCCGGCTGAAGGCGCTGCGCCTGGCCAAGGAAGCGGAAGAAGAGGCGGCCAAGGCTGCCGCGCCGCCGAAGGCGAAAGCGAAAGCCAAGAAGAAGGCTTAGCGCGTCGCGTGGGCCGCTTGACTTCATTTTTAGGTTGCCGCGCGCCCATCACAGCGGCGCACTACGCTGACGCTAGCGCCGCCTATGGGCGCTTGGCATTCGTAATTGTCCGCTGGCGGGCAATTACGAATGGTGCCGGGTACAGGACTCGAACCT
>CANCMM010000129.1:0-5809 GCA_947379335.1 Alphaproteobacteria bacterium
TACAGCTGGCCGGAAACCTTCGAGGCGCGGGCGAAATCGCTGGAAACTTACGGCCGCCCCGTCATCTGCACCGAATACATGGCGCGGGGCGCGGGCTCGACCTTCGACACCATCCTGCCCATCGGCAAGAAGCGTAACGTCGGCATGATCAATTGGGGCTTCGTCAACGGCAAGACCCAGACCGATATGCCCTGGGACAGCTGGCAGCGGCCTTATACCCTGCGGCCGCCGACCCTGTGGTTCCACGATATCTTCCGCGCCGACGGCACGCCGTACCGGGCGCGGGAGATCACCATCATAAAAAGGCTGAGCGCGGCGCCCAGGACCATCGTGCCAACCGAATAGATCACTTCCATGGCGTGGGTACCGGAACATAGTCGGTGGGCGCTTCGGCGGGCTCCGAGCCGAAATCGGCCGGCGACACGATCTCCAGATATTCCATGTCGGGGGAATAATCGAACAGATAGTGCACCATGCCGGGGCGCTGGTGCACAACATCGCCTTCTTCCACCAGGGTGACCTTGTCCTCATACATGAACTTGGCCCAGCCCTTCATCATCACCACGATCTGGAAGTCGCAGACGTGATAATGCCAGCCGGTGCCTTCGGTGGGCGGTTCATTGGCGCGCACCATATGGGCGATCACCTTGCCGTTGGTGGCGCCGGCAATCCCCAGGTCGCGGTACAGGAAGAAATCGCGCAGGCCACCGCGCTTGAACTCGGTATCGCCCGGTTTGACATGGCTGAAGAAGGTGCTGGTCGGTTCTTTGCCCATTACGGACTCCCATGCTGCGTCGCACCATTAAGGCATCAAAACGAAAGCTTGGAAAGAGCCATTAAACACAGGGTTAGCGCACGATTCTCCGGCAGGTCTGCCGAAAAAATGTGCGTCGCAACAATGGTCTAAGGGATGGCGCCCAGTTGGGTGACGCCATGGGCCTTCCACACCGGGACCGCCGCGGGCGCGGTGATGAAGCTCAAAAAGGCCTGAGCATTCTCCGAGGCATTGCTGGCGGTGGCGATGCCGCCGGCAAAGTCCACGCTGGCGCCATAGAGCTCGGGCACCGGTCCCGCCAGCGCCACATCCTTGTTTGCCATCAGCTCGGGCACCATCTGCAGGGCGATGTCCGCCTGGCCTGACGCAAGGCCAGTCACCGCCAATCCCTGGATCGGCACGCGCTTGACGCCCTTGAAGCCGGGATCCGAAAGCATGCGGTCGATCACGACACCGGCGGACGTTCCGGCCCTGGGATCGGCAAAGGCGACGCCTCTGGCCGCCAGCAACGCGGCGCGGAATTTCTCCGGCGTGGAAACATCGGGCACCGCTGTGCCGGTCTTCACGCCCACGCCGACCGCGATATGGCCCAAGGGCGTCATGCCGGTGACGGTGGGCAGGGCGACGATGTCGGTGGTGGGTAGCAACACCACGTCGGCGGGACCACCCGCTTTCAGCGCGGCAAAAATCTTGTCGCGCGAGCCGCCCGCCACTGTCACGGGGATGCCGGTTTTTTGGGTGAATTGCGTCGCCAGCGCGGCAGCGCCCGGCGCCGCCGAAGCCGGCGTCAGCACCATCAGGGGCGCAGCGGTGTCTGCAGCCTGGGCCGCGCCGCCATTCCCCAATAGGGGCAGCAGCGCGGCCAGCAGGAAAGCGCTAGACCGTTTTGGGATCCACATGCAGGACATCAACCATATACTTGATGTTGCCCTTCAGCACTTCTTCCATGTTGCTCCCCTTGGGGATCATGGAAGCGTCCAGATCAAGCACGCACCAGCCCTTGAAGTTCTGGGCAATCAGATATTTCTGCAGCGTGGGGAAGTCCACGCCGCCGCCATCCGCGTCATTCAGGTTGCGGAACCAGCCATGACCGCCGGCTTCCGGGCCGCTCTTGGGCACCGCCAGAACCTTGCCGCCGCGCAGGTGCCTGGGCGCGTCCTTGTAATGGACCTCCGCCAGGCGCGGCCAATAATCCTTGATGATCTGGATCGGGTCCATGCCGCCAAGGGTGAGATGCGAGGTGTCGGCGGTCAGCCAGACATAGCGCGGATCGGTCAGCTTCATCAGCAGCCGGGTCTCATGCTCGGTCTGGATCAGGGATCCGACATGGGGATGGGGCGCCAGCTTGATGCCCATCTTGATGGTTTCCATGCCGATGGCGTTCAGTGCATCGGCGCAGACCTTGATCTGGTCGTCGCTGACGTCATAGCCCTTGGGGCGCGGGCCATTGTTCATCTTGAAATGGTCGCAATAGCCGAACGGCTTGATGAAATCGCGTGCGAACTTGATGTGGTCGGCGATGGTCTTGGGCGTCTGGGCCGGATCGTAGAAGTTGCCGGAGAAGTCGGGGCCACCGCCATTGGAGCAGGTCACCATCTGCAGCCCCGCATCCGTCATCAGTTTTTTCAGGACCAGCGGCTTGTCGAGATAGTTCACGACATTCTGGCGGAAGGGTTCGATGCCCGGCAGGCCGACGCGCTGGCCGACCTTGATGGCTTCCTCGATATCGGTGCCCCAGGAAATGGCGCTGTAGCCGAAGCGGAAGGACAGGGGCTTGGCGGCGGCGGCCTGCAGGCCCAGACCCGATACACCCGCAAGCGCGGCTGATGTCTGGATGAAGTGGCGGCGTGAGAATGTCATGGGGTCCCTCCGGGTATTTTCTGGTTGCGGCAAGACTGGCATGGCGCGCCCGCGCCTGTCTCTCCCAAAAGCCATGTTGCAGTGAACCAAAAGCGGGTTTGGGGCGTAGACAGGGGCGGAAAACTTCCCCAGAAAAGCCCCATGTCCAAGATCAAAGCCCTGATGGCGGCCGGCGCCGCAGCGCTCGCGTCAGCCTGCTCGCCCTTCGCCGCCATCAACCTGTTGGTGCCCAAGTCGGGCTATGCCGTGCACCGGGGCCTGGCCTTTGGCAGCGACCCGCGCCAGAAGCTGGACATCTATGTGCCGACCGGCGCGAAGGGTCCGATGCCGGTGCTGCTGTTTTTCTATGGCGGCGGCTGGCAGGCGGGAAGCCGCACCGATTACCGCGCCTTCGGCCAGGCCTTCACCAGCGCCGGCATGGTGGTGGCGGTGGCCGATTACCGGTTCTATCCGCAGGTGAAGTTTCCCGGCTTTGTCGAGGACGCGGCCGGCGCGCTGGCCTTCCTGCACGATCATGCCGCGCACTATGGCGGCGATCCCAATCGCATCTTCGTCAGCGGCCATTCGGCCGGGGCTTACAACGCTGTCATGCTGGCATCAGAGCCCAAATTCGTCGAGGCCAAAGGCGGGCGGCTGGGCTGGATCCGGGGCGTGATCGGATTGTGCGGACCGTATGACTTCCTGCCGATGAGCGATCCGGTCTATGTCGAGATGTTCCACGGCACCAACAATCTGGAGTCCATGCCGACCAACCATGTCAACGGCGTGCGCCAGCCGATGCTGCTGACCACCGGCACCGCCGACACCACGGTGGACCAGGGCAATACCGACCGCATGGCGGACAAGCTGCGATCCTTCGGCAGCGAGGTGAAGGTGATCAAGTACAAGGGCACCGGCCATATCGGCATCATCCTGTCCCTGGTGCCGGGCTTTCGAAAGATGACGAGCCTGCGCCAGGACATGATCGACTTCATTCGTTCGCACTGATGGCGAAGAAGCACATTCTTCGTGATCGACTGAGGCCTGGACTGAAGCTTGTCTTCTGCGGCACGGCCGCAGGAAAGCAATCGGCTTTGCGAAAAGCCTATTACGCAAATCCGCAAAACAAATTCTGGAAAACACTTCACGCTGTCGGCCTGACGCCGCGACAGTTCGAGCCGGACGAATACCCAATTCTATGGGATATCGATATCGGTCTTACCGACATCTCGAAATTTCACTTCGGGATGGATCACCAGCTTCCGAAAGAGGCATTGGGGGACGATGCCGCTGATGCGCTGCGCAAACGAATACTAAAATTCGCGCCGCAATATCTGGCTTTTACCAGCCTGAAAGCCGGTCGCCAAATAATGGGAAAGAAGGCGGTGGCAGGCGAACAGCCGCATCTGCTGGGCCAGACGCGTGTCTTCATCCTGCCGTCACCATCGCCCTTGGCCGCCAATCACTGGGACATCAAGCCCTGGCGCGATCTGGCGAAGGCTGTGAAGGCCTTGGATTTAGGGCGTCAGGCGCGCCTTGCCACGGTGAGACCCGCGACCAGCAGCACCAGGAAGATGACCAGGAAGATGAAGAACAGGGTCTTGGCGATGGCGATGGATGTGCCGGCGATGCCGGTAAAGCCCAGCAGGCCCGCGATCAGGCCGATCACCAGGAAAATCAATGCCCATTTCAGCACGGCAAACTCCGTATTCGAAATCCTGCGGACAGGAAACTCGAAAACGGTTGCCTGAGTTCCCGCAACTATTTTGCCGCGGGGCAGGAACTATTGGGGCTTGGGAACGTCTCGCAACCGCTGCGATCCGCGGGTGACGTCGTGCAGCAACTGTTCCGCTGGCTTGCCGGGAGATGCCGTGCTGGGCGCGTTCTGGATGATGGGCATCGGGAAGGTCAGCGCCCAGTCCACGATGGCCTTGACCGCTGCGCCGAGCGCCTGCTGCAGCGCTTGTACCGCCGCGCCGGCGCTGTTGATCGAAGCCGAACCGGTCTGGGTGGTGGCAAAGCTGCCGACGATGGCGCGGCCATGGGCCGTGGTCAGCTTGGCGGTGATGCTCACCGTCACGCCGGGAACGCCATCCGGCGTGCTGTAATGGGCGCCGAAATCCTTGACCTCGATGGCCAGGTTGTAGTCGGCATGAAGCGCCGCTTCTTCGGTCGCCACAGCGTCGATCCGGCCTGACGCCTCGAAGCCGTCCAGGATGGCGTGCTGCACGATAGGCGCCAGGCGGTCGGGATAGTTCGCCTTGGCATAGAAATCCATGGTGCCGTCCGGCTGGAACAGGGCGATGCGTTCGCTGTCCAGCGCGCCGGCGACATCCGGACGCAGGATGCTCAGCGCCCACGGCACTTTTGAGGCAGCGGGCGCGCCGCCGGCAGGCGCGGCCGGAAAGTTCGGCCGCACGACATAAATTGGGCTGGCCTCGGGCGGGCCGATCAGGTCCTTGCCGCAGCCGGAGAGCGCGAGCGCCGAGGCGCCCACCAGGAACATATTGCTTAGCAGTTGGCGCCGCTGGATCATTTGCCGTCCCCTTTGGGTTCGTAGCCTTTGCGCCGGTCACCGAAGAAAAGCTTGGTCGGCGTGCGGTTAAGCTGGTCGGAGAATTGCGTGAGGTCGGCCACCAGCCGCCGCATCTCGCCGATCAGGTCGGACAGTTGCGCCAGCCCGTCGCCATTGATGAAGGCGTCGGCATCGTCGGCCACCTTGCCGTATTTCTGGATGGTCAGGTCGACGTGGCTGAGGGTGGGCCGCAAACTGTTGGAGGCATCGCTGAGATTGGCCATCGCCTTGTTGGCGTTGGCGATGGTGGCGTCGACATCGGCGCTGCGCCGCGCGATCACCTGGGTGGTCTCGTCCAGGTTGGACAGCACATGGGCGATGGCGCGCCGGTTGTTGTCGCTGAGCAGGTCGTTGAGCCGTGACGCCGCCACATTCAGCTTGGCCACCACTTCCGGCGCTGATTGCTGGAGCTGGGCGAAGGTGGATTGCTTGGTGCGCAGCACCGGATAGCGCTGGCCTTCGCGCGCCACCAGCAGCGGGGAATTGGCGCTGCCGCCGCTGATTTCGACAAAGGCGCCGCCGGTCAGGCCCTGGCTGTCGATCGAGGCGATACTGTCCTCGCGGATATTGAGGTTGGGCTGCACCTGTACGGTGACGATGACGCGCGACGGATCGGCGGG
>CANCMM010000130.1:0-5775 GCA_947379335.1 Alphaproteobacteria bacterium
TCTTTCCCGAGGGCAGTCACGCACCCATCACTTACCCGGTTGCGCTGACCAAAAGCGCATCCCCGGCGGCCAAGGATTTTCTGATGTTTCTGCGCGGCAGTTCCGCGCGGGCGATATTCCAACGCGCCGGTTTCACGCCGCGCTAGCGCGGACGGCGATAGTCGCCCGATGCGCCACCGGTCTTTTCCAGCAGGGTAATGCCCTCGATCACCATCGCGCGGTCTGATGCCTTGAGCATGTCATAGATGGTCAGGCAGGCGACCGACACCGCGGTCAGGGCTTCCATTTCCACGCCGGTCTGCCCGGATGTCCTGGCGCGGGCCGTCACCACAAGCGCGCTGGCGGCGTCATCCTGGGCAATCTCCACCTTTATGCTGCTGAGCGCGACCTGGTGGCACAGCGGGATCAGTTCGGAGGTGCGCTTGGCAGCCATGATGCCGGCGAATTCCGCCGCCGCGCGAACACTGCCCTTTTTGGAATCGCCCGCCAGAGCCTGTTTCAGGGTCTGCGGCGTCATGCGAACACGGCCCTCGGCCACAGCCTCACGCGTCGTTACCGCCTTGTGCGACACATCCACCATGCGGGCGTGGCCGGCCTCGTCAAGATGCGTGAGATCGTCCGGCATCTAACTCTCCTGAAAGCGCGCGATCAATTCCGCCAGGTTGCAGGGTCGATGGCGGCTGTCGAGCTGCCAGCGGATGACGCGGTCCCAGCCATCCTTGCAGGCGCCGTTTGATCCGGGCAGGCAAAAGATGAGCGTGCCCTTCGCCAACCCCGCGCAAGCGCGGCTCTGCATGGTGGACAGTCCCACGGTCTGGAAGCTGGTCATGTGCCAGACCGTCTCAAAGCCTTCGATGGCCTTGTCGAACAGGGGGCGCACCGCTTCGGGTGTCACATCGCGGCCCGTCAGGCCCGTGCCGCCGGTGGAAATCACCACATCCACGGCCGGATCGCCGATCCAGGTTTTCATCTGCGCCTGGATTTCGGCCACATCGTCCTTGACCATGGCGCGGCCCGACAGCGTATGGCCGCTGGCCGTTACGCGATCCGCCAGCAGCCTGCCTGACGTGTCGCTTTCCTCATCGCGCGTATCGGACACCGTCAGCACGGCGATCCCGAGGGGGCGGAACACGATGCTGTCGTCAAGCCGTCCGCCGCCTGGTGGTTTGTGCATATTGCTCAAGGAGATTTTCCTTCTGCTTCGGCACGGCGCGCCCGGTCTTCGGCGCGCGGCTCGATCCATTGCGCGCCCTTTGCGCCCGTTTCCTTTTTCCACAAAGGCGCGTCGGTCTTGAGATAGTCCATCAAGACGCGCACCGCATCAAAGGCATTGGCGCGGTGATGCGACAGGGCCGCCACCAGCACGATCGCCTCGCCCGGCGCGATATCGCCCACCCGGTGCACAACCAGGATGTCGGGACAGGCAAATCGCGCCGCAACATCCTGCGCCAGCCGCGCAATTTCCTTCTCGGTAAACCCGGCATAATGATCGATATGGAGCTGGCGCACCGCCACGCCTTCATTGTTGTCCCGGCAAAGCCCGACGAAACTGACCAGGGCGCCCATCTGGGCGCGGCCGGCGACAAACGCAGCTTCCTCGCGCTGTGGATCGAATGGCTGGCTGGTCAGGCGGACCTGCATTCAGCCCCCGCTCATCGGCGGCAGAAACGCAATCTCGTCATTCTGCGCGATGGGCAGGGAGAAATCGCGCACCACGCATTGGTTCACGACATACTGTACTTGCGTGGCCGCCATCGCGCTGCCCAAATCCGGGTCGCGGCGAGCAATCCAGTCCTTCAACTCCGCCAGCGTGCCGACGTCTGCCGGCAACGCGACCTCCGCATCCTCTCGCGCCAGGCCGCGAAGCTTTCCCAGGAAAACCAGCTTGACCATCTAGCCGCCCGTTACCGACATATGACGCGCGACAGCGGGCTCGGCGCCACGCACTGGAACAAGAAAATCATGCGACTTCGGCTTGGCGTCCAACGCACGATCGATGGCAGCATTCAGCGGCCCGTCGTCTGAGGAAAGGCGCAAAGGCTCCCGCAGATCCACCGCCGCATTCTGGCCCAGGCACATATAGAGCGTGCCCGTGCAGGTGACACGCACCCGGTTGCAGCTGTCGCAGAAATTGTGGCTGAGGGGCGTGATGAAACCCAGCTTGCCGCCGGTCTCGGCAACATGGACATACCGCGCGGGGCCGCCGCTGCGTTCCGGCAAATCGGTCAGGGACCAATAGGCTGACAAATCCTGGCGCACGGATGCAAGCGACAGGAACTGGTCGGTGCGGTCTTCGCCGATGGCGCCCAGCGGCATCGCCTCGATCAAGGTCAGGTCCATGCCGCCGCGATGCGCCCACTGGATCAGGGCGGGCAACTCGGCCGCATTGTCGCGTTTCAGCGCGACCGTGTTGATCTTGACCCGCAGTCCCGCATCCAGCGCTGCGGAAATGCCGTCCAGCACCTGGGGCAGCACGTCGCCGCGCGCGATGCGAGCAAAGGTGGCACGATCCAGGCTGTCGAGCGAGACATTGACGCGGCGCACGCCGGCCTTGGCCAGGCCGGCGGCGAATTCGCGCAAGCGCACGCCGTTGGTGGTGAGGGTCAGATCGTCCAGTGCGCCGTTTTGCAAATGGCGCGACAGGCCGCGCACCAGGTCCATCACGCCGCGCCGCATCAGGGGTTCCCCGCCGGTGAGGCGCAGCCGGCGCACCCCACGCCGCACAAAGGCGGTGCAAAGCCGATCAAGCTCCTCCAGCGTCAGGAGCTCCGCCTTCGGAAGAAACTCCATATCCTCGCTCATGCAATAGACGCAGCGAAGGTTGCAGCGGTCGGTTAGGGAGACACGCACATAATCCACCCGGCGGCCAAAACGGTCGATCAGGCGCGGCTGGTCTGAGGAGGCGTGATGCATTGCGCATCCTCTATAAGCGATTAGGTCCTCGCGAAAAAGGTGGGTTGTCACCGGACGCCATTGCCGGGTGCCGGGACCGATTGCCGCTGAACGGTCCCGCCCATTTCCCGGGACCAGCGTGCATGTCTATAGTCGGGCCATGTCCCTCACCATCCTGCTGATCGATACCGAGGAGGAACGCGCGCGGGCGCTGGAGGAAAAACTGCTTGAATCCGGCTTCGCGCGGGTGTTGCGGGCCCAGGGTCCCGACCTTGGCGCCATTGTGGAACGCGAGCATCCCGACCTTGTCATCATAGACATGGCCCTGCCCGACCGCGACGCGCTGGAGGATATACGCGCCATCTCGTCGGGCCGGCCCATCGTGATGTTCGCGGGAACCGACGATCCCGCCTTTGTCCGGGAGGCGATTGCGGCCGGGGTATGTTCCTACAATCTTTCCGGCGTCGCGCTGGCCGATCTCAAACCCATCATGACCTCCGCAATTGCCCTGTTTCAGCGGTACAGGCATGTCGAAACCGAACTCGCGGCCGCCAACGCGTTGCTGGACGAACGCCGCAAGCTCGAACGGGCCAAGGCGATCCTGATGAAGGACAAGCGCATGACGGAGCCGGAAGCTTATCGCTGGTTGCAGAAAAAGGCGATGAACGAAAGCCGCAAGCTGTCCCAGATCGTCGAGGATTTCGTCAGGGCGCACCAGGATGCCCAACGGGAGGTCAAGCCATGAGTGATATTGTGAGCCTGGAGGCGCGCAAGTCCGAGCCCAGGTTGCGCATCGGCATCCTGCGGCTAACCGATTCCGCCCCCGTCATCGCGGCGCAGGAGTTCGGCTATTTCGCCGATGAAGGCGTGGATGTGGAGCTGATAACCGAGCCGTCCTGGGCCAATATCGCCGACAAATTGTCCTTTGGTTTTCTTGATGCGGCGGTCATCGTGCCGCCCCTGGTTTTTGCGATTGAACTGGGACTGCGCGGCATCAGCCAGTCCTTGATCGTGCCCTGCGGCATTTCACTGGGCGGCAATACCGTGACTCTGGAGCGGGGATTGGCGGCGCGGGTGCGCGATGCCGCGCAAAGCCTGTCCATGCCGCAGGCGCTTGCCGCCGAGATTCGCGGGCGCGACGCGCCTTTGCCGCTGGGAATCGTGCACGCCTATTCCACACACAATCTGCTGCTGCGCTACTGGTTGGCGAGCGGCGGCATCGACGTGACGCGCGACGTGAAATTCACGGTGGTGCCGCCCGCGCGTGCGGTGGATGCGCTGGCATCCGGCCAGATCGCCGGCTTCTGCGCCGGCGCGCCCTGGGGCGAAGTTGCGGCCCGCGCCGCCGTGGGCACGACGGTCGCCACATCCGACGACATATGGCGGAACGCCCCGGAAAAGGTTTTCGCCGTGCGCAGGCGCTGGGCCGATGACAATCCGGAAGGCCTGAAAGGCGCGATGCGCGCCCTGCTGCGCGCAGCCCAGTTCTGCGACGCGCCGGAAAACGCCTCTTACAGCGCGGTACTGCTGTCGCGGCACAAATACCTGGACACCGACAGCCATGCCATTCTCGCCTCGCTGCCGGGCGGCGCGGTCACGTCGCAAAATCTGTCGCGCTTCTGGCGCCATGCCGCCACCTTCCCCTGGCGCAGCCACGCCAACTGGTTCCTGCAGCAAATGGCCCGCTGGAACCTGATCGACAGTGGTCTGGATCACGCCGCGCTGGCGGCAAGGGTCTATCGCCCCGACATCTACCGCGGCGTGGCTGGCGCGATGGGATTGGCCGCACCCCTGGCTGACAGCAAGGTGGAAGGGGCGCATGACCAGAACTGGACCTTGGACGCCGTTCCGGGGCCCATTGCGATGGGGCCTGACCTTTTCTGCGATGGCGCGGTGTTCCAGCACGAGTCGGCCCCGGTCGCCCAATAGATTGGCGCGATGCACAATTATTAGTCGGTACCGTCCTTAACAGCGGACGGATGGCCACGTTTTTCGGCATATTTCTGTCGAATTCGGCCAAATATCGATTTATTGCACTTGCGAGAAACCAGTAATTGCGTTGCCATGAGCCATGTTCTGGGCCGAGTCCCCAGACGGGTCCAAGGACGGGCCCATCGCGCTGAGCGATTTATCGAAAACCCGCGAGCCAATGGCGGTTCGCATGTGGCGCTGATGGCGCCCAGCGAGCCATGCGATGAAAACCACTTTCCTGAAGTCCGGGCACCTGCCCACCCTCATTTCCTGCTTCCTGTATTTCGATCTCAGCTTCGCCGTCTGGGTCCTGCTTGGACCGCTGGCGGTCCTCATCGCTCCTGACCTGCACCTCAATGCGGGCGAGAAAGGCCTGATGGTGGCCGTGCCTGTTCTGGCCGGCGCGCTGCTGCGCTTTCTCAACGGCATCCTGGTCGGCCAGTGGAAGCCCCGCAATGTCGGCCTGGTCATGCAGCTGGTCGTGATCGCCGGATTGCTGACCGCCTGGCTGACCGGTATTCATAGCCTGCCGCAAGTCCTGATGCTGGGCGTGGTGCTGGGTGTGGCGGGCGCAAGCTTCGCCATCGCGCTGCCGATGGTGTCCTACTGGTATCCGCCGGAACACCAGGGCACCGCGCTGGGCCTTGCCGGCGCCGGCAATTCCGGCACTGTCTTCGCCTCGCTCTTCGCACCGCTCCTGGCGGTGGCGCTGGGCTGGCGCAACGTCCTGGGCCTCGCCGCGCTGCCGCTGATCGCCGTCTTCATCGTGTTTGCGATTGCCGCGAAGAACAGCCCCAATTGCCCTCCGAAGAAAAACATGGCCGACTATGCCCGCCTGCTGCGGCAGACCGACAGCTGGTGGCTGATGTTCTTCTACGCCGTCAGCTTCGGCGGCTTTGTCGGCCTGTCGTC
>CANCMM010000131.1:0-5751 GCA_947379335.1 Alphaproteobacteria bacterium
CGCACCGCCTGTTCGCCTTCGGCCTTGGTCACGGCATATTCGGCGTCGGCATCGGCATCAGCGCCGATGGCCGAGACATGCACCAGCGCACGCACGCCGGCGGCGGCGGCGGCCTGTGCGATATGGGCGGCGCCTTCGGCCTGCACGTCTTCGAAGGTCTGGCCCTTCTGGAACAGGATGCCGGTCAGGTTGATCACCGCGTCCGCGCCCATCACCGCATGGGCGACAGTTTCGGCATCCGAGACATCGCATTTGACGAAACCGATCTGGCCCACCGTGCCCAGCGGCCGCAGGAAGAATCCGCGAGCGGGATGGCGCGTCGCCACCTTGATCCGCCAGCCGGCCCGGGCCAGCGCCCGCACCGTGTGGCGGCCCAGAAAGCCGGAGCCGCCGAAAACCGTGACCAGTTTGGTGTTCATGACGCGAGTTTCCGAAGCAAAGGGGCGGGAATCTGGGGGCCATATTAGGCCCCCGGTGGGGGTCCGCGACAGGGGCTTTTTGGCCGCAAATGCAGGGAAAAACCCAATGTTGGCCTGATATTGACTTGGGGGTCCCCCGCCCCTAAACATCGCGCCCTTGCCCGGAAGGCCTCGGCTTTCCGGTACGCCCAGATGGCGGAATTGGTAGACGCACTAGTTTCAGGTACTAGCGCTGCAAGGCGTGGAGGTTCGAGTCCTCTTCTGGGCACCATTTTCAAAAAACCCGCCGGCGAAAGCCGGCGGGTTTTTTCATGCTGGGCGCCCTTGCTGTTCGCCCTATGCGGCTTGGTGGTAGCGTTGGCCCACAGACCGGAACAAGGGGCGCAGCATGAACAGCAAGATTTGCAGAAGTCTTTTTGCAGCGATGCTGCTGGCCGCACCCGCTTCCGCTGCGACCATCACCTACAAGAATTCCGACGTGCCGTATCTGGGGTCGCGCGTGGCGATCCCCGTGACCCAGGAGCGCCAGGCGATCATGGAGGCGACGCAGACGGAATATCTGCGCGAGCAGGCGGTGCTGAAGATCGGCAAGCTGCGGGAAGTGCCGGACTCCCACAGTCCGGTGGATCAGCCCAATGTCCCCAATTATGATGAGGCGGCGTCCGCGCCCTATCCCTATACCTCCGATGTCCTGCGGCTGAACGACGGCAAGCAGACGGCCAGCGCCGCGCAATGGTGGAAACAGCGCCGTCCCCAGATCGTCGAAGCCTTCGACCACGAGATTTTCGGCCGCGCGCCCAAGGTGACACCGAAGGTCACGTGGGTTGTGACCGACACCAAAACGGAAAGCGTCGGCGGCATCGCCGCTGTCACCCGCCGCTTCGATGGCCGGGTGGACAATTCCGGCGATCCCGCCATCAAGGTGGATATCGACATGGCGGTGACCTTGCCCGCCAACGCGAAGGGCAAGGTGCCGGTGATCATCCAGTTCGGGGCGGTCAATCCGCAGCCTTTCCCCGGCGCGCCGCCACCGCCGCCCGGACCGGATTGGAAAGCGCAAATATTGGCCAAGGGCTGGGGTTATGCGGTGCTCGATCCCAATAGCGTGCAGCCCGACAATGGTGCTGGTCTCACCATCGGCATCATCGGCCTGGTCAACAAGGGCCGGCCGCGCAAGATGGACGACTGGGGCGCCTTGCGCGCCTGGGCCTGGGGCGCCAGCCGCGCGCTGGATTATCTGAAAAACGATCCGCATGTGGCGGCGGACAAGATCGGAATCATGGGCCATTCACGCAACGGCAAGGCCGCAATCCTTGCCATGGCCTATGATCCGCGCTTTGCCATTGGCTTCATCAGTTCGTCCGGCGCGGGCGGGGTGAAGCTGTTCCACCATTATTTCGGCGAGACCCTGGAGAATGTCGCTGCTGCCAACGAATTTCACTGGATGGCCGGCAACTTCCTGAAATACGCCGCCGACCCTTTGAGTGTGAATGATCTGCCGGTGGATATGGATGCGCTGGCGGCCTTGTGCGCGCCCCGGCCGCTGTTCATCGGCGCCGGCGCCTCCTCGCAAGGCGATGCCTGGGTGGATGCACGGGGCATGTGGCTGTCGGCAGCGGGGGCGAACCTGGCCTATCGCCTGTTGGGCAAGACGGGGCTGGGGAGCGATCGGCAGCCGCCCATGCTGACTGCAACGGTTTCCGGCGACATCGGTTTTCGCCAGCATGACCAGGGCCACACGCCCGCGCCCAACTGGCCGGCCTTCCTGGACTTTGCGAGCCGCTGGCTGGACTGACGGTTACGCGGCGATACGATCCGCCTGCGTTCGCGGAAGTTCCACCGTCACGATGGTTCCGACCTTTTCCGTACTTTCGATGCGCAGATTTCCGCCATGCTGCGCCACCAGCGCCTTCACCAGCGCCAGGCCCAGCCCCGTGCCTTCGCGCGCCAGCATGGGATCGTTGTTGGCCTGTTCGAAGGCCTCACCGATGCGCGACAATATGTTGGCGGGAATGCCGATGCCGGTGTCGCGAACCTTCAGCACCGCCTTGCCGCCTTCCATCGCGACGATGATTTCCACCGTGCCGCCCTTGCGCGTGAACTTCACCGCGTTGGACAGCAGGTTTAGCAGGATCTGTTTGCAGGCACGGGGGTCCGCGGTCAGCAGCATCGGTCCTTCCGGCAGGGTCGTCACCAGGATGATGCCGTTGCTTTCGGCGCGGCGGCGGGTCAGGCGCAGGCTATAATCCACAGTTTCTGCCAGATCGATTTCGTGCAGGTCGATGGTAAACTTGCCGGCCTCGATCTTGGCCAGATCCAGGATATCAGACACAAGATTGAGCAGGTGGTTGCCGGATTCGTTGATCAGCCCGGCATATTCCTCATAGCCCGCGTGCATGGGTCCGAAGATGCGGTGTTGCATCATGTCGGAAAATCCGATGATGGCGTTCAGCGGCGTGCGCAATTCGTGGCTCATATTGGCCAGGAATTCCGACTTGACCCGGTTGGAGGTCTCAGCGGTCTCCTGGGCAACGCGACTGTTCACCAGTGCCTTTTCCAGCTTGGCGCGTTCGATCGAACTGTTGCGAAACATCTGCAGCGCGCCGGCGAACTGGCCGATCTCGTCATGACGGTCGCGGAAGGGAATTTCGGTCTTCAGTTTGCCGGCCGCGATGGCCTGCATGCTCTTGGTAATGGCGCGCAGGGGACGGATGACGCCCCACATCAGGTAGATGGCGGCGGAACTGGCCAGGGCGATGGATGCCAGCATCAGGGCGATAGCGATGTAAAAATTGCGCTTGGCGATGGCCGCTTGGGAAGCGGCATAACGCTCCGTCAGGTCCAGCGCGGTGTCCGGCACCGACATGAGCGAGGTTACGCTCGCATTGGAAAGCCTCATCCAGTCTTCCGCACTCATGGGCGCGGGCTGGCCGGACGACAACATCTGCACGACCGCGTTCCGGCGGGCCGCGAACACCGTGAAATAGTTCCAGTTGGCGCGTGCCACCGCCGCTTTCATGGCCGGCGGAAATTCGGGCAGGCGGGCATCGTCATTCACGATGGTCCAGGATGCCGTCACGCGGCCTTTATACTCGGCCATGTCCTGCAGCACTTTGTGGGTCGGGGCGCCGCCATCGAGAATGGCGTCCATGATGATGTGGCGCTCGCCGCCGGCGTCGCTGCGCGCCTGCCAACTGGTGTCGCTGACCCGCAACATTTCGTTTATCAGGGGATCGGCGGATGACAGACTGCGCGACAGTGATACCGATTTGCGGTTCATGACACTCAGAATGGCGTTGATCAGGCGCAGCCGTTCGTCGACGACACGGGAGGGTCGCTGGTATACCGGACGGCCGATCGTATCCACGACATCGGGCATCAACCGGTCATAGGCCGCGTACACCGCCAGCATCTCATCATAGCCGGCGGAGAAATGGTTGGAATTGTGCTGATGCAGGTGCGCGATGCTTTTGTTCGAGCGGACGTGCAGCGCCGCTATCTCCTTTTGCAGCGCCGGACTGGCTGGTTCGGTCTGCTCCATCGCCAGGTCGAGGGTGCCACCTTCCAGGCGCAACGCCTGCAGCGAGGAAATCATGTCGCGCTTGACGGTGACGACGGACAGGATGCGGTCGGCGTCGCGCTGGCGGTCGAAAGCGGACTTGGCGATGACCGCAAACACCGACACCAGGACCACGACCAGAAGGCCGGTGATGATGGTCAAGGTTTTGGACAAGGAATACTGCACTGGACGCCCCGGACTGGACGCCCAGTGTACCGCCGCAATGATGAGGGGAGCCTTAAGGCATGGCGGGCAGCAACATGACAAGGCGCGAAAAACAGCGTTAGTGAAAAGTAAATCTGCTCATGGCGGCAGCAGGCGGGCTTCCAACCCGGTGGCGGCGTTCAACACCGGGTTTGCCGCCGAGCTGTTCACCGTCACATCATAGCGCCCCGCCGGCACGGCCCAGCGCCGCCTTTGGGTGGACCAGTCGGCCAGTAGGCGCGGATCGGCGTCCACTGTGACGCGCTGGCTCGCGCCGGGCGCCAGATCAATATTGCTCCAGCCGATCAGGCGCTGGCCCGTGGTCTTGCCCCGGCCGGTGACATAAACCTGCGGCGTGTCACGGCCCGGACGATTGCCGGTGTTGGTGACGGTGAAGCTGGCATGGATGGTGTTGCCCTCGCTGCGCAGTTTCAGGTCGTCATAGCGGAAGCTGGTATAGGAAAGGCCAAAGCCGAAGGGGAACAGCGGCGTCAGGCCCTTGCGGTCATACCAGCGATAGCCGACATCCGATCCCTCGATGTCGTAATTCACATGCTGCCGGCCATCGAAGCCGAACAAGCCATCCAGCACGGGACGCGGCGTCTGCTCCAGCGAGGCGGGGAAGGTGATGGGCAGCCGCCCGGACGGATTGACGTCACCGAACAGGATGTCGGCGATGGCATCGGCGCCGCGGATTCCCGGATACCAGGCTTCCAGCACGGCCGCGCATCTGTCCAGCCAAGGCATCACCACCGGGCCGCCGGTTTCCAGCACCACGATGGTCTTGGGGTTCGCCGCCGCCACCGCCGCGATCAATTCATTCTGTCCGCTGGGCAGGTTCAGATCGGGAACGTCGATTCCTTCGGTGGTCCATTGGGTGGCGAAGACGATGACAATATCGGCGTCTTTTGCCCGCGCCGCGGCGAAGGCCGGGTAGGCGCCGGTGTCATAGGTGACGCGGGCGTTTGGCGCGCGTGTCAATATCGCTTTCACCGGTGCGCCGGGATGCAAGATCATCGCCTGCCAGTCATCGCCGGCTACTGTGGTGGGAATGGCCAGCGCCGGCCCCGACCCAGGCGCGACCTGGGACGAGCCGCCACCCGACATCACCCCGACATTGGCATAGCCGCCGATCACTGCGATGCGCCTGGCGGTCTTCAGCAGCGGCAGGATGCCGTTGTTCCTGAGCAGCACCGTGCCGGCCGCGGCCTGTGCCCGCGCCGCCGCTTCGCCGCGCGCGATGTCGGGTGTTCCGATTTTTGGAGGATCATCGAACAAATGATTGGCGATCATGGAGCGCAGGATGCGCCGGTTCATGTCGGTGATGCGGTTCGTATAGGCGGCATCCTTGCCGTCCAGCGCGGTCAGTGGCGCACCGAAGAAGATCTGGCTGTCGAATTCCTCGCCCGACTCGCGGTCCAGTCCCGCCAGCGCATCGGCGGTGGCATGGTTGGCGCCCCAGTCCGACATGACAAAGCCTGGATATTGCCAGTCCTGTTTCAGCACCCGGTTCAGCAGAAAATCGCTGCCGCAGGAAAATGGTCCGTTGAAATGATTATAGGCGCACAT
>CANCMM010000132.1:0-5722 GCA_947379335.1 Alphaproteobacteria bacterium
AATCGCGGCAGGAGGGCGAGACCATCGTCAGCGACGTGGTGCTGGGCGAAGTGCGTTTCGAGAACAGCCAGCTCGACGACATGGTGCTGCTGCGCTCCGACGGAACGCCCACCTACATGCTGGCGGTGGTGGTGGACGATGCCGACATGGGCGTGACCCATGTCATTCGCGGCGCCGATCACCTGAACAATGCCGCCCGCCAGTTGCAGCTTATCGAGGCGATGGGCGCGGCCATTCCAACCTATGGCCACCTGCCGCTGATCAACGGCCCGGACGGCGCCAAGCTGTCCAAGCGCCATGGCGCGCTGGCGGTGGAGGCGTATCGCGACATGGGCTACCTGCCTGAAACCATGCGCAACTATTTGCTGCGGCTGGGCTGGAGCCATGGCGATGACGAGATCATCTCGACCGCCCAGGCCATCGAATGGTTCAACTTTGAATCCATCGGCAAGAGCGCCGCGCGGATGGATTACAAGAAGCTGGACAATCTCAACGGCCATTACATCCGCGAAACCGTCGACACGACCATGGTGGCGGAGGTCACAGCCTTCCTGGCCCGCGAAAAGCGCACTTTGTCCATGACCGCGCGCCAGCGGCTGGAATCGGCGATGCCGTCCTTGAAGGAACGCGCCAAGACGCTGGTCGAATTGATTGCGGGCGCCGAGTTTCTGTTCACCGACGGGCCGCGCACTTTGGACGCGGCGGCGGACAAGCTGCTGACGGCCGAAGCGCGCGCGGCGCTGGCCGCCGCGCTGCCGGCGCTGGAAGCCACCGACTGGACGGGCGCAGCGCTGGAAGCGGCCGCGCGTGCCCATGCCGAAACCACGGGCGTGAAGCTGGGTCAGGTCGCCCAGCCCCTGCGCGCCGCGCTGACCGGAAAGGCCTCTTCGCCCCCCCTGTTCGAGATGTTGGCGCTGTTAGGCCGCGAAGAATCCCTTATCCGATTAAGGGCTTACGCCGGTTGATGAAATAGTCGCCGGTTCCATCCACAGGCAGGTGACGGGCTGGCAAAAGCCCGTCATATTGCAGCGCAAGAAACGGGAAATGGGGATTTCACGATGCGCGAGAGCAAGATCAAGCCGGAAGGCAAAGCCAAGCTCACTTATGAGGGCAAGGATTTCGAGTTCCAGGTGTACAGCGGCACCCAGGGACCGCACGCCATCGACATCCGCAAGCTCTACGATCAGGTGGACGTGTTCACCTACGATCCGGGTTTCACCTCCACCGCCTCGACCGAATCCAACATCACCTTCATCGACGGCGACAAGGGCGTGCTGCAGTATCGCGGCTATTCCATCGGCGACCTGGCGGAACATTCCAGCTTCCTGGAAAGCTGCTACCTGCTGCTGTATGGCGAGCTGCCGACTTCAATGCAGATGGAGAAATTCCATTTCGCCATCACCCACCACACCATGGTGCATGAGCAGATGGTCAGCTTCTTCTCCGGCTTCCGCCGCGACGCCCATCCGATGGCGATCATGTGCGGCGTGATCGGCGCCATGGCGGCGTTTTATCACGACAGCACCGACATCAACGATCCGCGCCAGCGCGAGGTCGCCAGCCACCGGCTGATCGCCAAGATGCCGACCATCGCGGCCATGGCATACAAGTATCACGTCGGTCAGCCCTTCGTGTATCCGCGCAACGACCTGTCCTTTACCGACAATTTCCTGCGCATGTGCTTCTCGGTCCCGGCCGAGGACTATAAGCCCAACCCAGTGCTGTCCAAGGCGCTGGACACCATCTTCATCCTGCATGCCGACCACGAGCAGAACGCCTCGACCTCGACCGTGCGCCTGGCCGGTTCCTCGGGCGCCAACCCGTTCGCCTGCATCGCAGCCGGCATCGCCTGTCTGTGGGGCCCTGCCCATGGCGGCGCCAATGAAGCGGCGCTGAAGATGCTGGAAGAAATCGGCACCGTGGACCGCATTCCCGAATATGTCGCCAAGGCCAAGGACAAGACCAGCGGCTTCCGCCTGATGGGCTTTGGCCACCGCGTCTACAAGAACTACGATCCGCGCGCCAAGGCGATGCAAGTCCAGGCCCATGCGGTGCTGGATGAACTCGGCCTGCACGATGATCCGCTGCTGAAGGTGGCGATCGAGCTGGAAAAGGTGGCGCTGACCGACCCCTATTTCATCGAGAAGAAGCTCTATCCCAACATCGACTTCTATTCCGGCATCACCTTGAAGGCGCTGGGCTTCCCCACCTCCATGTTCACCGTGCTGTTCGCCCTGGCCCGCACCGTGGGCTGGATCGCGCAGTGGAAGGAAATGCTGGAAGACCCGCACCAGAAAATCGGCCGCCCGCGTCAGGTCTATACCGGCCCGACCGAACGCGCCTATGTGCCGATGGCCAAGCGCAAGTGAGTGACCGGTGCGCGTAAGCGCACGAGCATGTCCGGTGGACATGCGAGAGGGAGCGAACGCCGCGAGTTAAGGCGAGCGGCTACGTCTTTTCGACAAAGTCGAGCAGAACACGGGCGGCGCGCCGGGACGGGGTTTCATCCCCCTCACCCAGCAGCCGCCCGAAGTCTTTCATGGCTTCGATCTGCGCATTCCTGGCGGCTTCATCGCTGAACAGCTTGCCCACCGCCAGGGCCAGGTTCTCCGGCGTGGCACGGTGTTGCAGGAATTCCGGCACCGCCTCGCGGCCCAGGAGGATGTTGATCAGGGTGATATGGGTCACCGTCATCAGGAACTTGGACAGGAAGTAGGTCAGCCCACCGACCTTGTACCCCACCACCATCGGAGTATGGGCCAGCGCCAGTTCCGCCGTCACCGTGCCGGATGCCGCCAGCGCCACATCGGCGGCGTCAAAGGCGGCATACTTGTCGGCTTCGCCTTCCAGGATGTGCAGCGGCGTGGGCCAGTCCTCGGTCGCGGCACGGACTTTACCCGCCACATGCGGCACGGTCGGCAATACGGTCACCAGCCCGGGAACGAGACCGGCCAACAGGCCGACCGCACCATGGAACACCGGCAGGATGAAACGGATCTCGCTGGTACGGCTGCCCGGCAGCAGCGCCAGCAACGGCGTATCGGGCGCGATGCCGAGGCGCGCGCGCAAGGCGTCGCCGCCCGTCACCTTGGCGGCGCGCTCAATCACCGGATGACCGACGAACGCCGCCCTCAATCCGAACTTCTCGAAGAACGGCACCTCGAAGGGAAACAGCGCCAGCACCAGGTCGAAATAGCCCGCCATCGCCTTGGCGCGGTAGGCACGCGACGCCCACACTTGCGGCGCGACATAGTCTACCGTGCGGATGGATGGATCGCGCTTCTTGATGCCGCGCGCCACCCGGTGGGTGAAATCGGGACTGTCGATCACCACCACCACATCAGGTTTGGTTTTGACCGCGAATGCCACGGCCTGTTTCACCCGCCGCAGGATGGCGGGAATGGCCGGCACGACTTCGCGCAATCCCATCACGGCGGTGGTATCCAGCGGATAGAGGCTTTCCAACCCCTCGCGCGCCATCGCCAAGCCGCCCACGCCGGTAAAGCGGATGCGGCCCGGCGCCAATGCCTTGAGGCCGGCCATCAACTGCGCGCCCAGCACGTCGCCCGACGGCTCGCCGCACACCAGCATCAAGTTCAACTTTTTTGATTGCGCGTCCGCGGACGCGTCCGCACGGTTCACGGCTTGATGCCGATGACGAACAGACCCAGCCGGTCGGCTTCCGCCGCCACCGCCGCCTTGTCCAGGATCAACGCAGCGCCCGCTTCCAGCGCGATGCCGGCGAGGTATGCGGCGGCCGCATTCCGCACCGTCTGCACACCCACCACCGGCAGATCCGTCTTGCGGTCCTGGGTGGGCTTTAACGCCTTGACCAGAACGCCGCGCTTTTTATCCGCCGTGCCGCGCAAGCTCTCGCGCAAACTCCCGATGCGCGTCAGCATTGCATCGGTGCCTTCGGCCGCTTCCACCGCCAGCGCCAGTCCTTCGCACACCACGGCCGCCTGGCCCACATCCAGCGCACCCAAGGCGTGCACAATTTTGAAAGCTTGCAGGATGTCAGCCCGGTGTTCGCCATCCGGCGCGACGCGTCCGAGCAACCCGTCCTGCGCCACCAGCGCCGGTGCGGCTTCTGCCACGCTCACCGCCGTAAAGCCTTCATCCTCGCAGATGCCGACGATGAAGCGCAGCAGGGAGTCGTCACCCCTCTTAGCGGCGGCAATCGCCTTGGGCAGGAGCAGCATGCCCTTGGCATCCAGCTTCATCTCGGAGAATTTCGGACGGTCCACCCGGCCCGCCAGCAGCACCTGACTGACGCCGGCGCTTTTCATGGCCTTGACGATGCGGCCCGGCTCGCCCGGCGAAAGAAACTCGTGCGGAAAATCCTTGACCCAATCTTCGGTGACAGAGCCGACCAGCGGCACCACGAACACCTCGCGGCCCGACGCACGCACCGCCTGCGCCACCGCGCGGGGCAGCTCGCCGCCGCCCGCGATGAGCCCCAACGCACTCACGCCGCCTCTCTGCGGCGGCGCGCCAGGCACAGCTCCTGTTTGGCGTCGGCCAGGATGAAATCGGCGATCTCGGCCACTTCGGCCACATCGGGAAATTGCGCCTTGGCGGCGCGGGCACGCATCGCCATGCCGCCGCCATCGCCGTAAAACACCGCGCGGAACGTCGCGCGCATGGCATTGATGGTGTCGCGCGGCAGACCCCGCCGCTTCAGCCCGATCAAATTCAGCCCCGCCAGTTCGACATGATCACCGAACGCCATGGCATACGGAATGATGTCGCGGTTGACGCCGGTCAATCCGCCAACCATGGCGCCCTTGCCGACGCGGCAGAACTGCTGCACAGCCGCCAGACCACCGAAGATCACGCCGTCGCCGATCTCGACATGCCCGCCCAGCGCCACCGAATTGGCGAAGGTCACGTTGTCACCAACCATGCAGTCATGGCCGACATGGGAATTGGCCATGAAATAGCCCTTCGCGCCCACCTTGGTCAGGCCGCCGCCCTTGAGGCTGCCCACATTCATGGACACCATCTCGCGCAGCACGCAGTCCGGCCCGATCTCCAACCGTCCTTCGGCGAAGGTATTGTTACGGATCTGGCCGTCGCCGCCCAGCACCACACCGGGATAGAGATCACAACCCTTGCCGATGCGGGTGATGCCGCTGACCGAGACATGGCTGCGCAGGCGCACGCCATCTTCCAGCACCACGCGTGGGCCGACATGGCAGAAGGGACCGATGGCAACGCCGGCGCCCAGGATAGCGCCGTCTTCCACCACTGCGGTGGGATGCACCGTCATCCGGTGCCGTCATGGATCATGGCGCTGAACTCCGCTTCGGCACAGAGATCGTCACCGACAAAAGCCTTGCCTTCAAATTTCCACACCGGACCGCGCTGGCGCAGTTTCTTGACCGGCATGCGCAGCAGATCGCCCGGCACCACGGGCTTGCGGAACCGCGCATTGTCGATGGTCAGGAAATAGACCGATGACGTC
The DNA here is from genome assembly GCA_947379335.1 of Alphaproteobacteria bacterium. Classification (GTDB taxonomy): domain Bacteria; phylum Pseudomonadota; class Alphaproteobacteria; order Micropepsales; family Micropepsaceae; genus Rhizomicrobium. The sequence goes on from CANCMM010000132.1 coordinate 5,468, forward strand.
GTCTGGCCGGTCAGGCCGTGCACCACCAGCGCGCCCGCCGTTTGGGCCATGGCCTCGATGATCAGCACGCCGGGCATCAGCGCGCGTTCCGGAAAATGGCCCATGAAAAAGGGTTCGTTGATGCTGACCGCCTTGTAGCCGGTGGCGCTTTCCAGCGGCACGATATCGGCCAGCTTCTCCACCAGCAGCATCGGGGCGCGGTGCGGCAGCAGCTTCTTGATCTGCTCGACGTCCAGGCTGGCGGAATCAGTCATC
>CANCMM010000133.1:0-5716 GCA_947379335.1 Alphaproteobacteria bacterium
GGAACGCGTGCGGGCTGGGAAACTTGTCCAGGCTGCCGCGCAGATACCGGGGCAGGCTGCCCATCAGGGTCGCGGCCGTCGCGCCGCCGGCTGCTTTCAGCCAGCCATAATCGGCGGTGGGAATGCCGCCAATGGTCCGGATAGCGGCGGGGCGCACGGCGATATCGGGAAAGGACCGGGCGAACAGGGACGCGAGCCTGGGCTCGCATTCCAGCACCACGCTGCCGCCGTGCGCCTTGGCCCGCGCCACCAGATCGGGAATCAGGCTGGCGAACATAAGCTGGTCGCCCACGCCCTGTTCGGTGCGCACCAAGAGGCGCTTCTTCTTCAGACTGTCGCCCGTCCAGGCTGACAAACGCTGTTCGCCGGCCATTGCCGGCACCTTGCCGGGCACGTCGGTGCGGGCGGCATAGTCGCGCCAGCCGTCTTTCAGATCACCGTTCAAGAGATGCAAAACGGCGCGGTTCAGCCGGGCCTGGGCGTTGCCGGGATCGGCCTTGATCGCCTTATCGTACAGTGTTCGGGCCGTTTCCCGGTCGCCTGCGTCGCTCAGCATATCGGCCAGATTGGCCAGGGCCGGGGCATAGCCGGGATGCGCCACCAACGCGGCCTGGTAATGCGCGGTCGCCCGCTCGGAATCGCCTTTTTCCCGCCAGGCGGACCCCAGGGTCAGGTGCAGTTCGGGGCTGCGCGGTTCGCGCGCCACCGCAGGGATCAGAAGGGCGATGGCCGCGTCATACTGGCTGGCGGCGCGCAGCAGGTTGGCCAGATTGACGATGGCCTCTTTGCGGCAGGGATCCAGCGACAGGACGCGGCGAAAGAACTGCTCGGCCGGCCCGGCCAGGCCCAATTGGCTGGCGGTATTGCCCAGGGCGAAAAGCACCTTGGGATCGTCGGGCTCCTCGGTCAGCGCCCGCTCGAACTGGGCAATGGCGTCCGCATGCCGTCCCAACGACGACAGCCTCAACCCGGTGGCGTAAGCAGCGCTCATGACGCCAGATTGCGGAAGGGCCCGTTAAGGTCGCGTTAAGCAGGTTTTTCCCGGCATTTCCTTGGACTTTTGGGGGGCCGCGTTAGGCCGGCCTTAACGCCGAAAATGCGAATTTTGCAGCATGGCGATTACGGGCTTGGACTCCTCGGTCTTGCTGGGATTCTATCAGGCGCAACTCAGCGCCAGCCCGTCCGCGCTCGCCGCCGCTCGGGCGCAGCAGCAACAGTTTGCCGCCACCCAGACCAAGGGCGCTACCGCCAAGGACAATCCGCCCTGGAACACGCCCAACACCAATGACGCCAAGCAGGACGCCAAGGTCCTCTCCACCACCAATTTCCTGGATACGTCGAAGGTACCGCTCAGCGCCGGTGCGACCAAGGACGCCAAGACGGAGCAGGACAACCAGAAACTCTTTGCGCTCTACAGCGCGGTGAACACCTTGGCCTATATCGCCAAGATGGCGCAGAAGGGCACCGCGACCTCGGGCCAGCTCGCCGGGCTCAATGACCGCTTCCAGGCCGGCCTGGCGCAGGTCCAGAAATATCTCGGCACGACCGATTTCAACAATTTCAACCTGCAGGCGGCCAAGCCGTCGGATACCGCGGTGTCCACCGCCGGGATCTCGTTCGGCGGTTTCACCTACGCCACCAAGCAGCTCACCACCAACGCCAATCTGGGCAATGCCCTGCCGGGCCTGTCGGCGTCCGACAGTTTCACCATCGGCATCAAGAAGGGCGGCACCACCACCAATGTGAACATCGACCTGTCGCAGGTGCCGGGCACGCTGAACCTCGCCAACATCGTCAGCTACATCAACACCCAGCTTTCGGCGGCCGGTTTCTCGACGCGCTTTCAGAAAACGCAAACCGGTGGCACCGCGACTTCGGACAAGGACGCCACCTATGGCTTGCAGATCACGCCAGGCGGCGTCGAGCAGGTAAGTCTGTCGGCGGCCACGTCGGCGCCGTCGCTGTACCTTGTGGGCAGCTCGGGCTTGTCCACCGAAACCAAGACCACCACCAACACCGTGACCTCCGCCGTCACCACCAGCCCGGCCGACCAGGCCGGCCGCCTGACCAAGCTTTCGGGAATCGACGGAACGCCGGTCAACACTTTCAGCGTCAACCAGAAGGCCACCACCGGCACCACCAATGCCCAGGGCACCGTGGTCGACGCCAGCGGCAACGTCTATGTCATCGGCAACGCCACCGGCAATTTCGGCAACCAGCTGAACCAGGGCACACAGGACGTCTATCTCACCAAGTATGATTCGGCCGGCAATGTCGTGTTCCAGAATCTGTTGGGCAGCGGCGGCAGCGCCAATGGCTATGGCCTGGCGCTGGATCCTTCCGGCGGCGTGGTGGTGACGGGCAGCTCCACCGCCGACCTCACAACCACTTCGGTCGCCGAAGGCAACAATGATTCCTTCGTTGCGAAGTATGACAAGAATGGCAACCAGACATGGATCAGGCAGATCCAGACCCTGGCCACCAACCAGTCCAACACGGTCAGCGTCGACGCCAGCGGCAATATCGTCATCGGCGGCAGCGTGTCGGGCGGCGTGATCGGCGCAGGCCAGACCGCGCAGGGCAAGGGCGATGCTTACCTCGCCAAATTCGATTCCAAGGGCAAGCTTCTGGCCGAAAGCCAGTTCGGTACCAGCGGCGCCGACAGTGTCGCGGCCACGGCCATCGGTTCGGACGGCAGTCTCTATGTCGCCAGCACGCAGAATGGCCATGCCATCCTGGCCAAATATACCAATGGCGACATCACCACCACGCCAGCCTGGACCCAGGACCTGGGCGATCTGGCAGCGGGCGGCAGCATCGGCGGTCTGACGGTGTCGGGCAGCAAGGTCTATGTCTCCGGCGCCACCAGCAATGCCAACCTCACCGGCGTCGGCGCCAGCATCGCGGCGCCCGCCAGTGGCGGCATTGATGCCTTCGTCTTTTCCGCCACCGACAATGGCGCCAGCGCCAGTTCCAACACCGTCACCTATATCGGCACCGCCGGCACCGACACGGCCGGCGATGTCACCGTGGCATCCGACGGCACCATCTATGTCACCGGCTCGACCACCGGCACCTTCGCGGGCGCCCAGCGCAGCATCCAGAACGTCAACAACGCCTTCGCCACGGCGCTGAACAGCGACGGCACGGTCAAGTGGACCAAGCAGTTCGGCGGCGCCGACGGCGTCTCGACGGGTGCGGGCCTGGCCATCGACACCCAAGGCTCCAGTGTGCTGGACGCGTTGGGCCTGCCGCGCGGCACCATCGCGCTGAACCAGTCGGTGGACCTGACCACCCAGACCACCTTGCGGGCGGGCGATACGTTCCAGATCGAAATCCAGGGCACTGCGGCGCGCACCACGACCATCACCATCGACAAGGGCGAGACCTTCGATTCGCTGGTGACCAAGATCAACGGCCAGCTGGGCGCCATCGGCAAAGCCAGCGTGAATTATACCGGCGGCGGCGAAACCCTGAAGCTGCAGGTCAATGCCGGCAACACTATCAACCTGAAGGCCGGGACCAAGGATTTCGATGCTCTGTCGCGTCTTGGTATTCCGGCCGGTGTGCTGACCGCGCCCGCCAAGGGCGCCACTGCCGCCACCACGGCCCAGAACGGCGTGACGCCAACCTATGGGCTCGGCCTGACCGGCGGCGTCGGCGGACCACTGAATGTCTCATCCAAGACTGGCGCCGACTTGGCGCGTTCCAACCTGTTGCAGGTCCTGTCCAGCCTGCAGAGCACGTATCAGACCACCAACAAGCCGCCGGCCCCGCCCGCCGCGGTCGGCAACAACAGCGGCAAGGCCAGCGCTTATCAGGCGACGCAGTTGGGCAATTACAACCTGGCGCTGGCGCTACTAGGCTAACGAAGGCGCGGTTATTTTGCGTCGTGAGTGCGTCGCGCGTGCTGTGAACCGCGGCGCGCAAAGCGCGTGAGCAGGTCCTGTGGACCTGCGAGAGCGGTGAGCGCCGCGAGCTTGAGCGAGCGGCCGAGGCCGTACATCCTAGCGCGACGCTATTTTAAACGACTTTGTTGAAGACCATGGCGCCGGACGACTGCGGCGCATAGCCGGGGCGCGGGCCATAGGTGCGGCTCGGCGCATTGACACGCTCGACCTCGGCGGCGATGGCGCGGACCATGCCTTCGCTGGCATTCTTGACCCGGGCGATCATGCGGGCGTGCATCTGCAGCACCTCGCGGAATTTGGCGGTGATGGCGATGAAGCGCTGGCGCAGCGGGCCGGGCGCGCTCTGGGCGATGCGCGGGTCGAAGCCCTGCGCCTCGCGGCCATAGACGGCGGTCAGCTTCTGGATTTCCGGATCGTTGGTGCTCAGCTCGGCGGTGCGGCCTTCCTTCAGGACGGCGATGTCGCCTTCCAGGGCAGTAATCAGGCGTTCGGCCAGCATGATCAGGCGTTCGATGCGCGGGGTGTCGTTCAGGGTCTCGCTCATTTCGCGGCCACCTGATCGGCCGGGACCTGCTGATGCTTGAGCAATTCGGCCTTCATGTGCGCCGCCAGGCCGAAGCCGCCGCGCTGCTGCAGGCTCTTGCCATATTCGTTGACCATCATGGAGCGAAACATCTCTTCGCCCTGGCCGCCGCCCGTGATGCCGTCGGTCTTGATGCCGGAAAACATGCTGCCCAGGAACTGCGAGATGAAGACGCTCTCATATTCCTTGGAGGCGGCATCCGCCTTGGCGGCATCGCCCGTGGGCTTGGGCGCCGCCGCCAGAGGCGAAGGCTGGGCCATCATCAGGCTGGTGGCGGAACCGGCGTCCATTAGCCGATCACCTGGATATCGGCCTGAAGGGCGCCGGCGGCCGTGCTGGCCTGCAGGATGGAGATGATGTCGCGCGGACCCACGCCCAAGGCGTTCAACCCGTCGACCAGATGCTGCAGCGACACGCCGTCCGACATCACGGTCATCTTGTTGCCCTTGCTGTCGTCGATCTGGATGTTGGTGCGCGGCACGACCTGGGTGGTGCCGGTCTGGGAGAAGGGTGAAGGCTGGCTGACCTGCGGGGTCTCGGTGACCTTGATGGTCAGGTTGCCCTGAGCGATAGCGACAGTGGAGATGCGCACATCGGCGCCCATCACGATCACGCCGCTGTTTTCATCGATGATGACCTTGGCGCCCTGGTCGGGATCCACTTTTACCTGCTCGATGTCGGTGAGCAGCGCCATGACGCCGCCCGGATAATTGGCCGGCACCGCCAGTTCGATATTGGAAGGATCGGTGGCGTTCGCCGCGCCGCCGCCCAGATAGGCGTTGACCGCCTTGGCGATGCGGCTGGCGGTGGTGAGATCGGGATTGTGCAGCGACAGTTTCAGGTTGGTCAGGCTGGCCAGCTTGAAGCCGGTGTCCTTTTCCACGATGGCTCCGTTGGAGATGCGGCCCGCAGTGGGTACGCCGCGCGTGACGCTCTCGGCTGCGCCTTGGGCGGCAAAGCCGCCGACGGCGACGGGGCCTTGGGCCAGGGCATAGATCTGGCCGTCAGCACCGAACAGGGTGGTGACGAGCAGGGTACCGCCCTGCAAATTCTTGGCGTCGCCCATGGCGGACACCGACACGTCGATGCGCGAACCGGGGGCGGCGAAGGCGGGAAGCGAAGCGGTCACCATCACGGCGGCCACATTCTTGGTCTGCATCACCTGGCCGCGGGTGTTGACGCCCAGGCGTTCCAGCATGGTCTGGATGGACTGCTGGGTGAA
>CANCMM010000134.1:0-5709 GCA_947379335.1 Alphaproteobacteria bacterium
TGGCGTCGGCGTGCGCCTGCCCACCATATGCATTCGCCCCGGCAAGCCCAACAAGGCGGCGTCGAGCTTCTTCTCCGGCATCCTGCGCGAACCGCTGGCCGGCCAGGAAGCGCCGCTGCCGGTGGGCGATGAGGTGCGCCACTGGTTCGCGTCCCCGCGCGCCGCGGTCGGCTTCTTCATCACCGCCGCCACCATCGATACCGCCTCGCTGGGGGTGCGCCGTTCCATGACCATGCCCGGCGTCTCGGCCACGGTGGGCGAACAGATCGCGGCATTGCGCAAGGCGGCCGGCGACAAGGCCGTGGCGCTGATCAAGCGCGTCGATGATCCGTTTGTGTCCAAGATCGTGCAGGGCTGGGCCGGACGCTATGACGCCAAGCTGGCGAGCAGCCTGGGCTTCAAGGCGGAAAAGAATTTCGACGAGATCATCAAGGTCTATCAGGAAGACGAGATGGGGCTTTGATGAAGGAATTGGGGAAGCTGTCGCGCCGTCGCAGTCTGGCGTTGCTGCCGGCGCTGGTGGCGACCGGAGCCGCAGCGCAGCCTTCGGGCAGCGCCTTGTCCTTGAAACTTGTGGTGCTGGATATCGGCGGCACTTTGATTGGCGATCATGGCGAAGTGCCGGACGCCATGCTGGGCGCTTTTTCGCGCAAGGGCATCACCGTCACGCCGCAGGAGTTCAGCGGCTGGCGCGGCGCCTCCAAGCGCGGCATGGTCAAGCACTTTGTCGAGGAGCGCGGGCCTGCGCAGGGACGCACAGCGCTGGAAGAGGCGATCTATGCCGACTTCACCGCGACGGTTTCCAAGTCTTACCAGAATGTGCAGCCCGTCCCCGGCGCGGAAAAGGCACTGCAGGAATTGAAGGCAATGAACTTGCTTTTGTGCACCAGCACCGGCTTCGACCGCGCCCTGACGACCCAGGTCTTTTCCCATCTCGGCTGGCAGCATTACTTCGTCGCCAGCATCACCAGCGATGACGTGGCGGATGGGCGGCCCGCGCCCTACATGCTGTTCCGCGCCATGGAAGCGGCACATGTCAACGACACCGCCGAGGTGCTGGCGGTGGGCGACACGGTGCTGGACATCCAGGCCGGCAACAATGGCGGCATGGGCGCGGTGGTGGGGGTCTATTCGGGGGCCGCGACGGAAAGCCGCTTGCGGCAAGAGAAGAGCAGCGCCGTCTTACCCAGTGTGGCGGACCTGCCGGACCTGATCCGCAAGGGACTGCCGCGCGCCTGCCGCTAACGAGGGAACGCGAGAATGAAAAGACTGATGATCGGGCTGATGGCCCTCGCCTTGCCCCCTATTTTGAATATGGCTGCCTTGGCCGCGCCGGGCGACTGGGTGTCTTACGGCCATGACGCCGGCGGCGGCCGCTTTTCGCCCCTGACCCAGATCACCCCGGACAATGTCGGCAAGCTGGGCGTCGCCTGGACCTATCACATGAACCCGACACCCGGCGCCAATCCGGGCGGACGCATTCCCACCTCCACCACCACGCCGCTGGTGGTCAGCAACGTCATGTACTTGGGCACGCCCTATGGCCGGGTTGTGGCGCTGGACGCCACGACCGGCAAGCAGCTCTGGGCGTATCAGCTTCCCGGCACCGACCAGCCGCCGTTTCGCGGACTTGGCTATTGGCCCGGTGACGGCGCACACAAGCCGCGCATCATCTTCGGCAGCGCGCAAGGCAAGCTGATCGCGCTGGAAGCGGCGACCGGGTCGCCCGCAAAAGGCTTCGGCACCGACGGTGTGATCGACACCAAGACGCCGGAGATCATGAACGGGTTGCCGAATGCCTATTACGGCTATTCCTCGCCGCCCGACATCTACAAGAACCTCGCCATCATCGGCAGCCGGGTACAGGAAGCCCCGTCCAAGGGCGCGGCCGGCGATGTGCGTGCCTGGAACATCGTCACCGGCAAGCTGGCCTGGACGTTTCATTCCATCCCGCGCCCTGGCGAGAAATTCCACGAGACCTGGGAGGATAACGGCTGGAAGCAGCGTTCCGGCGTCAATGTCTGGAACATGCTGACCATCGATGCCAAGCGCGGCATCGCCTATCTGCCGTTCGGCGCGCCGACCTTCGACCGCTATGGCGGCGATCACAAGGGCGCCAACCTGTTCAGCGACAGCCTGGTCGCCGTGGACGCCAACACCGGAAAATATCTGTGGCATTACCAGGTCGTGCATCACGACATCTGGGACTATGACCTGGACACGCCGCCGGTGCTGCTGGAAGTCAACAAGGACGGCAAGCACATTCCCGCCATCGCGGCGATGAACAAGAGCGCGCTGCTGTTCATTTTGAACCGGGTCACCGGCGAGCCGATCTTCGGCGTCACCGAGACGGCAGTGCCGCCCTCAAGCGTGGCCAGCGAAACCGCGTCACCGACCCAGCCCATTCCCAACAAGCCGCCGCAACTGGCGCGCAGCAGCTTTGCGCTGAACGAAGTGGCTGACGTAACGCCGGAACACCGCGCCGCCTGCCAGGCGTTGATCGACAAGGATCACCTGACCGGCTCGGCGCGCTTCGAGCCCATCCCGTCCGATCACGCCATCATCCGCTTTCCCGGCGGCGAAGGCGGGCCGGAATGGGCCGGCGGCGCCTTCGATCCCAAGCTGGGCCTGTTCATCGTCAACACCAACAACTTCGGCTACATCGAAAAGCTGGTGAAGGCCGCCGACGGGGAATGGAACATGACCTCCGGCCGCTTCTGGGATGCCAAGACGCATCTGTATTGCCAGACCCCGCCCTGGGGCCAGCTCACCGCCGTCAACGTCAATACCGGCGACATCGCCTGGCAGGTGCGGCTGGGCATCTCGGACATATTGCCCGAAGGCAAGAAGGACACGGGGCGTCCCAGCAATGGCGGGCCGATTGTGACGGCCGGCGGCGTGACGTTCATCGGCGGCACCGACGACCAGCGCTTCCGCGCCTTTGACAGCAAGACCGGCAAGGAATTGTGGACCACCAAACTGGACTATTCCGCCCATGCCACGCCCGTCACCTATCAGGGCAAGGACGGACGGCAATATGTGGCGGTGGTGGCGACGGGCGGGTCGTATCTGGCCAGCCCGGCCGGCGGCGACAGCGTGATGGTGTTCGCGCTTCCGAAAAACTAAACCGCACATCTCAACCCTCCATGGCCGGCCTCCGAGCCGGCCATCCAGAGTTACAGACATGGTGCTTGTTACCCTGGATGGGCGGGTCAAGCCCGCCCATGGAGAGATTGGGTTAGCTATAGAAAATTTCTAGGACCACTCAGCGATACGTCATGTCGTCCACGCGGCCCAGATCGGTGTTCATCACACCCAGGGTGACGATGGCGAAGGTCAGCACTTCGGTGCCTTTCTCCAAATGGCCGGAAACGGTGGTGCCCTTGTTGTCGCCCAGCGCCAGGATGATGTGCGCGTGGATGACGCCGTTCACGACATAGCCGTTCATGCCGATGAAGTCGGCCGGGGTGTTGGGGGCGCTGACGAACATGTCGGGCACCGGGTAATCGCGCCCCGCCACATTGTGGAAGCGGTAGCCGCGCACCGAGCCGATGCCGGACAGGATCACCGCATTCTTGATGTTCTGCGCCTTGACCTGTTTCTCCATCTCGGTGAGCAGGTCGGTCTTGTTCTTCGCGCGGATCACCAGCACCCGGTCGAAGCGCCCGGCCAGAGTGTAGGAGTCCGGCACCTTGGGATCGTTGGGACGGGCATCGTCCTTGGTGGCGGGATGATGGACGATCTGGGCCGCAGCGGGCAACGTGGCCAAAGCCAATGCGAGCAGGATGGCAAACTTCATGGGTCCCTCCGTTTTGACGGAAGGCTAGACCGGAACCGGCTGGAAGCGAAAGCGGCTAGGAGAAGAGCTGGATCACGCCATAGACGATGGCGACCAGGCCTGCGAACAGACCGCCCACGATGGCAACCGACACCCAGAAGGGGAACGCCCCGCCGCCATTGGCCAGCTTGGTCTCTTCCTTGCCCTGAACGTCTGCGGTTGCCATGGAAATCTCCTTGTGAGCGGTCTTTTAAGCCCGGCCCCGAGTTTGTCAATTCAGCCGCCAAATATATAGTGGCAATGGCCAAAATCTCTTGAGGCTTCAATGGCAAAGCGCGGGCCTTACGAAAAGCAGACGACATAACGATGGCCAAGCGACGGCTTGTGAAATTGCTTTTCACTCTGGCGATTTTCATTCTCGGATCGGGCGCGTTCATACCCGAAGCACACGCTTACGATTGCGCCGGAACGCCTGCTGCCGCCGTCATGACATTGCCACAACCCCTAGCAAAATGGGGCGCTTTGGTGTGCACACCATATGGACACATAATCTCAAATCAAGAAGGCTGGATATGGTCCAATCCCGGTGCCTACTCGCCGGTGTTTATACCGTCGCAGATGGTCCAGACGAATCCTACGGCATTGGGAAATCAATCTTATTTCGCCAGAATTGAGATGAACAAAGTTGAAGGCGATGAATTTCAATCGGCCTACACCGTCTATAACAAGGGCTTTGGGCCAGACCCTAAAAAACCTGACGGCTATCGCCTCGATCTGGCTTCAGTATCTGGAGCAACACTAAAGCTCTATTTTTTCGACTATGGAACACATGCTTGGGCAATTTGGTGCAAGCAAGAATGTGATCCAAGCTCCCGCTTTATGATTTTGAATATGAGCAAGCCGCCGAATTGAGATAGTTCGCCGACAAATCAAACCGCAATCGGCGCCTTGATCCCGGCATGAGCCTGGTAATTTTCCAGGGTGAAATCCTCGTATTTGAAGCCGAAGATGTCCTTCACATCGGGATTCAACTTCATCACCGGCAGGGGATAGGGCTGGCGCCCCAGCTGTTCATCCGCCTGATCCAGATGGTTCAGATAGAGGTGCGCGTCCCCGAAACTGTGCACGAAGTCGCCCAGCTTCAGCCCGGTCACCTGCGCCACCATCATGGTGAGCAGCGCGTAGGATGCGATGTTGAACGGCACGCCCAGAAAAATATCGGCGGAGCGCTGGTAGAGCTGGCACGACAGCTTGCCGTCCGCGACATAGAACTGGAACAGGCAGTGGCAGGGCGGCAGCGCCATCTTGGGCACATCCGCCGGATTCCAGGCGGTGACGATCAACCGGCGCGAGTCCGGATTGTTCTTGATGTCGCGGATCAGATTGGAGATTTGGTCGATGGTGCCATCGGTGCGGGTCGGCCAGCTGCGCCACTGATAGCCATAGACCGGGCCCAGTTCGCCATTGGCGTCGGCCCATTCGTCCCAGATGCTGACGCCGTGCTCCTGCAGCCAGTGGACATTGGTTTCACCGCGCAGGAACCACAGCAGTTCATAGATAATGGACTTCAGATGCACCTTCTTGGTGGTGACCAGCGGGAAACCATCGGCCAGGTTGAAGCGCATCTGATGGCCGAAGATCGAGCGCGTGCCGGTACCGGTGCGGTCGCGCTTTTCAACGCCCGTGTCGCGGGCCAGCCTCAGAAGATCGAGATATTGCTGCATGGGGAAATTCTAGCGGATTCGGATCAGAATGGCAGGGCTTTCAAATCCGGTTCCAGCCATGCGCGGCGCGCAGCCACCGACATCAGCCGCTCGCGCGACCAATATTCCAGCAGCCAGTTGGGGTTGCCCAGATTGGAGGCCATCAAGGCATTGACGATGCGGTAAACCGGTACATCAGCGGGATTGGCGGTCAGAACGCCTCGCGCC
>CANCMM010000135.1:0-5693 GCA_947379335.1 Alphaproteobacteria bacterium
ACAGGCCAAGCAATTCGCCCGCGCGCGACTGGATTTTTTTCTCGTAAGCCGTGGCGGCGGGGCCGGTTTGCGCCGCGTGGAACTCCGCCGTCATGCGGGCGCGGTATTTCTCGGCATTAAACCCGGCCAGAGACAGGGCGATCTGGTAATGCACGGCGACATTGTCTGGCGCCGTCCTCACCGCCAGGTCGAACATCGCAATGCCGTCCGCCTCGGTGGCGGCGTACACGTGCTTGGCCAGGAAGGCCCCGCCGGCGCGCACGACTTCGATGTGCCAGCCACCCAGCGCCGAAATGGCATAGGGGTTGGTGGGATCAGCCAGGAACGCCAGGTTCAGCGCGGTCTTGGACTGGTTGGGCGTATCCTTGATGCGGGCGCGGATGGTGCCCAACAGACGCGACTGGTAGCCCAGCGATACCGCCAGCCAGATTTGGCCATAGGCATTGTGCGGATCGGCGGCGATGGCCGCGCGCGACAGTTTCTCCGCCCGCAGCAGGCAGGCCATGCACGGGCTATCGCGCAGCACCTCATCGGCCAGCACGGCGCGCGCCGCGACGGCGAGACCCGGTGCCGTGTGCGCCGCCTCGCCAAGCTTTGCGGCCTGTTCATAGTCGCCGCGGGCATAGACGGCGAAGATTTCTTCCGTCGTGGCGGCCCCGGCGGCGGATGCCGCCAACGGAAAAAGCGCCAGCGATGGTACCAGCAGCATCAGCGCGAACAGCGCTGCCCTCATTTCAAGAACTCGCCGGACACAAAATCACCATTGAGCGCCGCGCGGATCATCGCCGCGGTCTGGGCGGTGCCGAACAGGGCGGCAAAGGAACCGAAGCGCGGGCCCTGGCTCTGGCCCAGCAGCACTTCGTACAGCGCCGCGAACCAGGCGCGCAGCGGCTCGAAGCCATGCACCTTGCCCACTTCGTACACCACGTCCTGCACGATCTTGCCGTCGCGCTCGTCACCCAGCGCCTCCAGCCTGTTTGCCAGGTCTTCCAGCGCGGCGCGTTCCTTGTCGTCGGCAGCGCGGAACACCTTGGCCGGCTTCACGAAGTCCTGGTAGTAGCGCAAGGCAAAGTCGACCAGCCGGTCCAGGCCGGGATTTGTCTCCGGCGACACCGCTTCGGGCGAATAGGCGCGGATGAAGCCCCACAACACATCGCGGTTGTGCGCGTTGGAGGCCGAGACCAGATTCAGCAGCAGCGCGAAGCTGACCGGATAGCGCTCGTCCGGCACCTTGCCGCCATGAATGTGCCAGACCGGATTCTCCAGCCGCTGCTCGTCGGTGGTGTCCGGCGCATGATAGGCGTCGAGGAAGGCGATATATTCGTCCACCGCCTTGGGGATCACGTCGAAATAAAGCTTCTTGGCGGTGCGTGGCTTCTGGAACATGAACAGCGCCAGGCTTTCCGGCGAGCCATAGCTCAGCCAGTCGTCCAGCGAAATGCCGTTGCCCTTGGACTTGGAGATCTTCTGGCCCTGATCGTCCAGGAACATCTCGTACATGTACTGCTCGGGCGGGGTGCCGCCGGCGATTTTGCAGATCGCGGTGTAGAGCGGCGCCTGGGACAAATGATCCTTGCCGTACATTTCGTAATCCACGCCCAGCGCCGCCCAGCGCATGCCCATGTCGGGCTTCCATTGCAGCTTGCAGTGGCCGCCGGTGACCGGAACGGTTTCTTCGCTGCCGTCTTCCTCGATGTAGGTGATGGTGCCCGCCGCAACATCGCGGTTCACCACCTTGGCCAGCAGCACCTTGCCGCTGCGCGGGGACACCGGAAGAAACGGCGAATAGGTCTGCTGCCGTTCTTCGCCCAATGTCGGCAGCATCACCGCCATGACCTTGTCGTAACTGGCCAGGATCTTCAGCAGCGCTTCGTCGAAGCGGCCCGCCTTGTAGGTGGCGGTCGAGGAATAGAACTCATAGCGGAAGCCGAACTTGTCCAGGAAGGCGCGCAGCCGCGCATTCATGTGATGGCCGAAACTTTCATGGGTGCCGAACGGATCGGGGATTGCGGTCAGCGGCTTGCCCAGGTTGGCGGTCAGCATCTCCTGCTGGGGCAGGTTGTCCGGCACCTTGCGCAGCCCGTCCATGTCGTCGGAAAAGGCGATCAGATGGGTGGGGACATCGCTGATGGTCTCGAAGGCATGGCGCACCCAGCTGGTGCGGGCGACCTCGCCGAAGGTCCCGATATGGGGCAGGCCCGAGGGGCCATAGCCGGTCTCGAACAGCACGCCCTCAACCGGCTTTCCAGCCGCTTTGCGCGCCTCCACGCGCGCCAGCAGCTTGCGGGCCTCCTCAAAGGGCCAGGCTTTGGCGGCAACCGCCTGCTGCGTCGTCACTTTCACGGCCAAATTCACTCTTCGTTAGGACTGGCTTAAGCGTTTCGAAAGGGCGCGAAAGCTAAGCTGCGGCAAGGATTTGCGCAATGTCTGTTGAAATTCCGCCACAGGAAAATCGAGCCGATCCGGTATTCGCCGGGCGCATCGATGTCCTGTACGCGCTGGGGCGCCATTATCTGTCCCTGCCCTTTGCCATCCTGTGCGTCCCCGCCACCCTGATCGCGGGCCATACCGCCTCCGTCCTGCCGCTGATGCCGCTGCTGTTGCAGCTCGCCGTCGTCATCGCCGCCGAACAGCTCACCACCGCCTACAAGCAACGCCCGCGAGAAAATGGGACAAAGCTCAGCGATCCGCGCTTCTGGGCGCGGCGCTACACCTTCGTCTCGGCAATTTCCGGCGCCACCTGGGGCGTGGCGGCGCTGTTCTGGTTTGTATGGGATTCCTTCCCCGCCCAGGCCTATCTGGCGCTGGCCTTCCTGGGGATGACGGCGACGGAGTTCATCGCCCGCTCGGCCTATCGCCCCGCCTATCTGGTGCACACCGTCTTCGCGCTGGGCCCGCTGGTCGGCCTGCTGCTGTGGCAGGGCGGGCTGTATGCCGACTGTGCCGCCATCCTCTGCGTGCTGTTTGCCTGCGTGCTGGTCAGCTATTGCGCCGGCATGGCGCGGCTGCTGGATGAAAGCCTGCATCTGCGGAGCGAGAATGGCGAGCTGGTCATCCGCCTTCAGCGCGAGAAAGGCGATGCGCTGCACGCCCGCGACGCCGCCGAAGCCAGCGCCCATGCCAAATCCGCCTTCATCGCCAACATCTCCCATGAACTGCGCACGCCGCTGAATGCGCTGCTGGGCATGGCGCAGTTGCTGGAGCGGGCGGAGATGCCCAAGCAGCAGAGCGATCACGTGAAAGTCATGCTGCAGGCGGGCCGCGGTCTTCAGACCCTGATCGACGACGTCATCGCGCTGACCCGCGATGACATCGATCAGCTGGAAGACGAGGATTGCGATCCCGCGCAAGCCGCGCGCTCGGTCGCCCGCCTCTTGCAGCCGCGGGCCTGGGAAAAGCGCTTGCGCCTTACCTTGAGTGCACCCAACACATTGCCGCGCGTCGCGGCCGATCCGCGCAAGGTTCGCCAGGCGCTGCTCAAGCTCACGGACAACGCGCTCAAATTCACCGAGCGGGGCCTGGTGGAAATCCGCCTGGAGGAAACCGATGACGGCCGCTCGGTGCGCTTCTGCGTCACCGACACCGGATTGGGCGTACCCGAAGGCATCGCCCACCTGTTGTTCAAGCCCTTCACCCCCGGCGACAGTTCCTATGCGCGCAAGGAACAGGGCGCGGGCCTCGGCTTGGCCGTGGCCAAGCGCGTTATCGAACAGGCGGGCGGCGAAATCGATTTCACCAGCAAGCCGGGTGAAGGCGCCCAGTTCTTCTTCACCCTGCCGGTTTCCGGCACCGTCAGCGGCACGGCCCGCGGCGATGAAGGCCAGTTTGCCGCGCCCGCAGGGCTTACCCTGCTGCTGTTTACCCGCATCCCGGCGGTGGCCGACACCTTGGCCAACCTCCTGGAGCCTTTCGGCAACCATGTGGTGCGCGCCAGCAGCATGGCCGACGCGGCGGAACGCGCCGGCAAGGAAAGCTTCGACGCCATCATCACCGGCGCCAGCGATGCCGACATGCTGGCCGCCTCGCCCGGTGTGAAAGCGCCGCTGCTGGCGGTGCTGCTGCGCGGCGACCGGGCGCCGGCCACCACCGACCTGGTATTGCGCTGGCCACTGGAAGCGGCGCAGCTCTACCGCGCCTTGGCAGAGGTAAACCAGCATGAAGGCGAGGACGGAGAAGCCGAAACTCCCGCCGCCATCGATCCGGTCATCTTCAGCACCCTTGAGAAATCGGTGGGTGTGAAGACCCTGGTGGAAATCCTGCAATGCTACATCGTCACCGCCGAGCAGCTGACCGATGCGCTGGCCGTGGCCTGTAGCGAGGAAAAATGGGACGAGGCCGGACGGCTGGCGCAGGATATCACGGGTGCGGCCGGTGGGCTGGGCCTGGCCGCCATCACCCAGGCGGCGCGGGACTTTGCCCGCATGGCGCGCGAAGGTGAAAATCACCATGAATTGCGCAACGCCGCCCAGATCGTGGTCGGCGAACATATCCGCGCGAGACAGGCGCTGATCCACCTCTACCCGGACGCCGCTTAAAAGAGTCGAGTTCCGACGCGCCGCATCGCATGATCGCGCGCCCATGGAATCGCTGTCCTCTCTCATTGCCCTTGTCCCGGCGCAGCCCGGTGCCGCGATCGCGCGCGCTGATGGCACAGCCGAGCGCATCGCCCTGCGCGATGCGCAGCCGCTGTTCGAAACGGGCGATGTGCTGGTGGCGCATGGCGGCTTCGTTGCCGGGCGCCTGGGCGTGCGCGCCGAGACCATGCTGTTCGACGTGCTGGAGCTGTTCGCCTTTGTGCGCCCCGGCCTGCCTTTCGTTCCCAGCGCGCTGGGCCTTTCGCGCGCGCTGGGGCTGGCCGCGCCGCAGACGCCGGAGCAATCGGCCCAGGCGCTGCATGCCATCGCCCGCACCTTGCTGGAAGAAGTGGCGGGCCGGCCGCAGGATGTGCGTGAGGCGCTGGCCCCGCTGGTCGGCACCCTGGACCGGGCGGGATGGCGCTGGGCGCCACTGCTGAAATCAATCGTCGGTGACGTGCCGCACGGCTCGCCCATCGCGGGACTGGAAGCCTGGCGCGGTCTGGCGCAATGGGAAGACCAAGCGCCGGTGGGCGATCCGGGCACCGAGGCGGTAGAACCCGCCGAAGCCCGAGAGCGGCTGTCGCGCATGGTTGGTGTCGCGCGGCCGCAACAGGCTGCCTATAGCGATGCGGCGACCTACGCCTTCGGCCCGCGCCAACAGGCCGGCGCGCCGCGCGTCGCTTTGGTGGAAGCGGGCACCGGCACCGGCAAGACCCTTGGCTATCTGGCGCCCGCCAGCGTGTGGGCAGAGAAGAACGGGCCTGGCCTGTGGATCAGCACTTACACGCGCAATCTCCAACGCCAGATCGTGCAGGAGATCGCCCATCTGTGGCCCGATCCGGTGGAGCGCGCCGAAAAGGCGGTGGTGCGCAAGGGCCGCGAAAATTATCTCTGCCTGCTGAACTTTGAAGAAGCCGCCAAGCGCACGGCGCTGGCGCCAGGCCCACGCAGCGTGGCGCTGGGCCTGATCGCGCGCTGGATTGCGTCGGGCACCGACGGCGACTTGTCTGGTGTGGGCTTTCCCGCCTTCCTGGCCGCCACCATGCCGCTGTCCACCGTCACCGACCGGCGCGGCGAATGCATCTATGCTGCCTGCCCCCATTACCGCATCTGCTT
>CANCMM010000136.1:0-5681 GCA_947379335.1 Alphaproteobacteria bacterium
TGAGCTGGAAATCCACCAGGATCACAAAAAGCATTTTCCCCACCTTTGTCGCCCACGCCGTCTTTGCTGCTCTGCGGTATATTTTGAGGGGCGATGTTGCCGAAAATGGCGATTTCGAGCAAGTATTCGGGACCGCATCTGGCAGGCTCGCCAAAAAGAACGAGCCGCTGCGGCAAGGGATGGGAAACGCCATGAAGAGCAATCCGGTCAAGACCGGCCTGGCAGCCGGAAAGCATGCTTTCGGCACCATGGTGTTCGAGTTTTTCACGCCCGGCATGCCGCAGATCGTCAAGGCGGCGGGTGCGGAATTCATCCTGTTCGACATGGAACATTCCGGCGTCACCATAGAAACGCTCAAGGGCCAGATCGCCGCCTGCCGCGGCATCGGTCTTGTGCCCATGGTACGGGTGCCGGCCCTGCAATATCACTTTATCGCGCGCTGCCTGGACATGGGCGCCATGGGCATCATGGTGCCCATGGTCGAAAGCGCGGCCCAGGCGCGCGAAATCGTTTCGGCGACCCGTTATCCGCCGGCGGGCCGCCGCGGCGCGGCCTTCAGCATGGCGCATGACGATTACGAGGCCGGCTCCGTGCCCGACAAGATGGCAATCGCGAATGCGCGCACCCTGGTCATTGCCCTGGTGGAAACCGCCGATGGAGTAGCGGCGGTGGACGACATCGCGGCCGTGGACGGTATCGATGTCGTGTGGATGGGTCATTTCGACCTGACCAACTTCATGGGCATTCCCGGCCAGTTCGAAAATCCCGCCTATCTCAAGGCCGTCGACAAGATCGTCGAGGCCGCGAAACAGCACGGCAAAATCGCGGGCATGATGGCGGCGGATGAGAATTGGGCACGCGACTATCTGGCCAAGGGATTTCGCATCATCGCCTATGGCGTGGACCACATGCTTCTTCAGCGGGCGCTTGGCCAGGGACTGTCCCACATGCGCTCGATCGTGGACTAAGCTCCAAAACCGTTCCGGCAAGTTGGACTCGCGACGGGAGCTGCTGGTTCATGCCGCCATGCGGACGAAAGCAATGCTCAATGGCGTCAATGCAACATTGGACCCGTGCGTGGCTTGCCCGGTATCGAGCCAGTGCGGGTCGTGGATCGCGGACTGAAAATTATCCGCATTCAGGGTCCGGATTTCCGCGTCACGGGGAACCTGGACGGAGGAGGTGTTCGTTCCAAGATTCGCGATCATGAGGCGAATTTGCGAATGATCCTGTGAAGCCACGCCTGCAATCCCGTTCCCTGCCGAACACATTGACAATCTTGTCGCACCGCCCATCGCTGACATGAACCGGAGGACGTGAAAGATCGGATACACCATCCCCGTCTCGTTCTCCTGATAGCCAGGCTGCGCCCAGGCTTCCCGCCGATATGTTGCCCCAAACGGTCCGACCAACGCCGATAGTGCCAAGGACGACACTCTATGCCCTTCGGTGGCAGCGACCGCGCCAACGGCCCATGCAGCTGCAAAGAGACCGCGCTGCCTGGGATCCGCCCCCGCCATCGCTATCCGGTTTTGCTGGACATTCTCGACGACGCCGGAACCATAAGGGTTGGAGCGCATTCCGATGGCGACCAGGCCCAGGCGATAGTCTCGCTCTCCTGACAGCGCCCGCCCGCTTTTAAAAATATGCGACAGGCCTTCCAGGCTCTCCAGTACCGACCAGTCGTCCGCTGCATGGGTGACGGCCGTCGAGCCATGGGTGACGTAATCGCATGGGCCCGGACGGCAGCGATTGAGTTCCGGAAAATAGGTCAGCATCCCGCTTCCGATCCCAGCATCGGGGAATGCGGCGCGGGCATGCGGCAACAGATCCTGCGGCGTTGGACCTGCCGGCCATGGACCGCCCGGCTGGTAGCTTTGCAGATAGCTTTCCGGAAGCGCCAGGACGCGCGCAACGGCAAGGGGCGCCTTTTTGCAATCCGCCGCGACACGCGCCAGCGCCGTCTGGGGATCATCCGTGGACGGCACCACGATTTCCAGCTCGATCTCGGCCGGGCTGGCAGCCGTCAGCTCTTTTGCGCTTTCACAAACGGCAGCCGCGGTTTGGGGCGTCACGCGCAATTGAAGGATGGCCGGCTTCAGCAGGCGGCAAAGGCTTCGGGCGCCGGCATCCGGGAGCGTGCCATCTTCCATGGCCACAGCCAGCCGTGGAACGGTCCCGGCGCCATCCCGCCATTCCAGAACGGCGCCGGTCGAGGCAGAGGCGCCCGGCGACTTTGTGGGCGTGCCCTGAAAGCGTATCGCGATTTCCTGGCGATGGGTTTCTCCCGCATGCAGCCGGTACGGCCGTGGAAGCGACAAAGGCCGGCAATAGGTCTTGAAAGACGCATCGCTCCAGTTGCGCTGGTCCTCCATCTCGAACACCTCGCCGTGGAACGTGATGTCCACGTCGATTCCATTTACCACATGACGCAGGCCAGAAATGCCGTCCGCCACATGGTGCGGGGAAATCAGGAGCGGAAATTCCGAGACAGTGACCAAACCGTCAGGATGGGCGACGCTGAGCGGCGTTCCAGCGATGTGCTGCAGCGGATGCAGTAGCGTGAATCCCGCACGGTTAGTGATGAATTCGCGGCAGACCGAAATTTCCAAAACTGCCTGAAAGGTCCCGTCCGCCCTGGCCTTGAAAACCAGTTCCACGCGCAGCGCGTCATTCGCGACCAGCCGGACCTGCCGGACTTCAAATCCGTCCAGCGTCTCGCTGACGCTTTCCTCGGCCAGCACCGAGACACAGGTGGCCCAATTGGCATCGCGGATCGGACAGGCAATGCCGCGAACGACTTCGACGCCGTGCCAGCAAAGCCGGCGAACCGCGCCGTCAGAAATGTGCAGCGTCAAGGCGCCAGCGGAGAATTGCCGGTCCTCAGGGAGCGGCTCCGTGGTGCCGAAGTGGATCAAATTGTCGGTCTGGTGCGTCATCCCGGCCAATGCTCTTGTCACGGACGATGATACGGAAAGCATGGCCTAGCGCCAAACAAGCCACGGCGCGACACGTACCCAAATAAACCTGGCGGGCCTGCCATGAGTGAAGCGAATGGTGGGCCCGCCAGGACTCGAACCTGGGACCTAACCGTTATGAGCGGTCAGCTCTAACCAACTGAGCTACAGGCCCACCCCGAAAGGGGGTATAACAGGATTTTCGCGGGCGCCAACCGCGCCCTGATTTCGCCCCGGTTTTCGTCCATCCTCGCCTTGGGCGGGTGTCCAATTTTGAAAGAAGCGATCATGAAGAACCGTCTTTTGCTGGGTCTGGCGCTGGCCGCCGCCCTCATATCCCCGGCCCTCGCCGCCGATCCGAGCCTGCGGACCTTGTCGATGAACGGGCATGGCGAAGTGCGCACCGCCCCCGACGTCGCCACCGTCAATGCCGGGGTCACCACCAGCGCCCCCACCGCCGCCGCCGCGCTGGCCGCCAACAGCAGCCGCATGACCGGCGTGTTCGCCGCGCTGAAGAAACTGGGCGTCGCCGAAAAGAATATCCAGACCACCGGCTTCAATATCTCGCCGCAATATACCAATGGCGACAACAACAGCCCGCGCCGGCTGACAGGCTATCAGGTCAATAACGAAGTGTCGGTGCGGCTGGACGATGTGTCGAAAGTGGGCGCGGGCCTGGACGCACTGGTCGCGGCCGGGGCCAACCAGATGAACGGCATCAGCTTTGATATCGCCACTCCCGCCCCGCTTCTGGAAAAAGCCCGGGCGGGCGCCATCGCCGATGCGCGGGGCCGTGCCGAAACTTATGCCAGGGCGGCCGGGGTCAGCCTGGGCGCCATCATTTCCATCAACGAGGGCGGCGCCAGCGAGCCGCCCCGGCCCATGTACCGCGTGTTGGCCATGGCCGCGGCCCCCACCCCGGTGGCGGCCGGCCAGCAAAGCGTTACGGCCGATGTCTCGGTGGTATGGGAAATCCACTGACCCTATACTGGGGTTATGACAAACCCCTTCTTCGAAGACTGGACCGCGCCTTATGGCGCGCCACCGCTGGACCGGATCAGGCCGGAGCATTTCGCGCCTGCCTATGACCGCGCCCTGGCCGAACACACGGCCGAGATCGCGGCCATTGCCGGCGATCCCGCCCCGCCCACCTTCGACAATGTCGTGCTGGCGGTGGAAAAAAGCGGCCGGCTGCTGACACGGGTGGAAGGCGTCTTCTACAATCTCACCTCAGCGGCGACCAACGAGGCGCTGCAGGCGATCGAGATGGAACTGGCGCCGCGCCTGTCGGCGCATTGGAGCGCCATCTCCATGCATCCCGTGCTGTTCGCGCGACTGGACGAAGTTTACCGCCAGCGCGACACGTTGGGACTGGATGCGGAATCGCTTCGGGTCCTGGAACGCTATCATCTGGATTTCGTGCGATCGGGCGCGCAACTCAAGGGTGGCAATCGCGACCGGCTGGCGGCCATCGCCCAGCGGCTGGCGGTACTGGGCACCCAGTTCAGCCAGAATGTGCTGGGCGACGAGGAAGACTGGGCACTGCCGTTGACCGAAACGCAGATGGCCGGCATTCCCGCTTCGGCGCGGGATGCCGCCGCAGCGAAAGCAAAAGCGCTGAAGCTTGATGCGCCCTTCGCCGTTACCCTGTCGCGCTCCAGCGTCGAACCTTTTTTGCAATATGCCGACGACCGGGGCCTGCGCGAGCAGCTATACCGCGCCTGGACCGCGCGCGGCGGCAACGACAATGCCCGCAACAACATTGCCGTCATCGAAGAGATGCTGGCCCTGCGCGCGGAACGCGCCACCCTGCTGGGCTATGAAAGTTTCGCTGCCTTCAAGCTGGCCGATTCCATGGCGGGCACGCCGGCCAAGGCCCGTGCCCTTTTGGAAGAAGTCTGGGCGCCGGCAAGGCTGCGCGCCCTGGAAGAGCGCGACGACCTGCAGGCGCTGATCACGCGCGAAGGCAGCAACTTCCCGCTGGCGCCCTGGGATTGGCGCTATTACGCCGAAAAGCTGCGCCAGGAAAAATATGATTTCGACGAAGCCCAGCTGAAGCCCTATTTCCAGCTGTCCAACCTGATCGAAGCGGCCTTCTTCACCGCCAGCAAGCTGTTCGGCCTGTCGTTCCGCGAGCGCAGCGACATGCCGGTCTACCATCCCGATGTGCGGGTGTGGGACGTGGTCAAGGACGACGCGGTGATCGGCCTGTTCTATGGCGACTACTTCGCCCGCCCCGGCAAGCAGAGCGGCGCCTGGATGTCCAGCTTTCGCGATCAGCAGAAGCTGAATGGCGACATCATCCCCATCGTTACCAACAATTCCAACTTCAGCAAAAGCGAGCCGTGCCTGTTGTCCTTCGACGAAGCGGTGACCCTGTTCCATGAAATGGGCCATGCCCTGCACGGCCTTCTCAGCCAGGTGCGCTTCCCCCGCCTGTCGGGCACCAATGTGGCGCGCGATTTTGTGGAACTGCCGTCGCAGCTGTTCGAACATTGGCTGGAACAGCCTGACGTGCTCACTCGCTTTGCCCGCCATCACCAGACCGGCGAGCCGATTCCCAAACCGCTGCTGGACAAGCTGCTGGCGGCGCGCAATTACGGCCAGGGCTTCGCCACCGTGGAATTCCTGGCATCCGCCCTGATCGACATGGGCTTTCACACCCTGCCGCCGGGCAGTGATCCGATGCAGGCGCAGGCTGATACATTGGCGCGCATCGGCATG
>CANCMM010000137.1:0-5666 GCA_947379335.1 Alphaproteobacteria bacterium
TATACCGCCGAGTGCCGCGCGCTGGTGCTGGCGCATAAACATGAGGACGCATTGGCGCGCGCCGCGCAGTTCTGGCCGCTGGCCGCAGCTGCGATGACCAAGGCCGTGTCGGGGTCCCGCGAGACCGCGCGCAAGGCGCTGGGCGGCGATGCTGCCGCCGTGGATGACATTGCGGAAATGGCGCTGCTGCTGTCGGCGGGCGAGGCGATGGAAAACCTGGCCGCGATTTTGCCCGCGCCGGTGCCGGTCTTCAGCGAGCCGCTGGTCTGGCAGGTGCGCGAAATCTACGACCAGCTGGTTCAGAGCCATCCCGATGTCGCGCCTTATGTCGCGATCATCGCCATGAACCGCCTCGCCAAGCCCTGGGAGGCGTTGCGCCTGCCTTTGCTGGTGACGCGCCATCATGACGATACGCTGATCGCCCAAACCGACATGGGACTGGTGGGCGAAATCCTGTTCGCGCGCATGGATGCGCTGAAGACGTCCATCCAGATCACGCGCCATCCCTTGTTCGATGCCCAGAAGCTGATGGACGAAGTGAAGACCTTCGCCGATCTTTCCAGCCATATCGTCAAGGAAATCGAGCTCAAGCGCGAAGGCGACTGGGCCAAGCGCCTGATGGCCGAGCGGGTGATGATCGGCAACATCATGGAAACGTTCATGGACCGCGCGCCCAAAGAGATCGGCGCCGCTTTGCCGATGGCCAAGGGCACCGGCGCCGACTTCTCCAAGCCCTGCAATGCCGAGAAGCAGGAGATGGCGGTTCGCTATGCGCGCCTGGTGGCGGGCAGCCGCAACTTCGCCGCCGCCGCGTCTTTCGCCGCCAAGCAGAAAACGATCTATGAAGACCTCTGCACTACCCTCAAGCGCTACAATGAGGACCTGGTAAAGGCGCTGAAGGCCGAGCCGCAGCATGCGATAGCCAATGCGCAGCTGCAGTTGTGCGCGGAACTTTCCGCCATCCTGTTCAGCGATGAAGAGGCGGAATTGCTGCGCCGCAGGGCGCGTGCTGCCCAATCTGCGGCCGCTTAAGCCAAAATGTGGAAACGCGCCCTATTTGTTTAAGGGCGGCTCTGCCGCCGGAGCCCGCGCCGCACAGTCGGCCGCAGCCTGATACCCAACGGTTCAAATCCTTCCTGAACGCTGGATGAACGGGGGCGTAATCCCGCAAAAATATAGCTTTTTCAATCTTTGACATTGAACCGGCGGGGGCGTTTCCTACGTACTCCTCACAATTGCCAGAGGGGCAATAATGGAGACGCTCGAAATGTTCCGCACACCGCTTATCGCCGCCTTGACGGTCGTCCTGCTGGGCGGAACCGCGCTGGCGCAGCCGGCGAATTCGCCGCCGACCAATCTCAATGATCGTTATCCGTCCAATAGCGCACGCAGCGCCCCGGACTATGACGATGATGACGTTAATCCGTCCGCTCCGCCTCGCGGCTATGGCCCGCCCGCCGATCAGCGCGGCGCCTATGACTCCCGTGGCGCGTCGCCGTCTGCATCGCAGAGCGGCCAGCAGGCCGCCGCCGACCGCGATATCTTCTGCCGCCGCGACGCCGCAGCCCGCACCGGCTACACCACCCCGCGCGAAGCGGCGCGTGACGAACAGACCCGCGGCACCGTCGGTGGTCTTCTGGGCGGCGCGGTACTGGGCACCGTGCTGGGCGCGGCTGCCGGCAATGCCGGTCTTGGCGCTGCGGCCGGCGCAGGCGCCGGCCTGATCGCCGGAACCGCGATTGGCTCCGACAATGCCCGCCAGGCGGCGCGCGATGTCGAAGCCGATTATGGCCGCGCTTACTATGAGTGCATGCACGAAGACGGTGGCCGCCAGGCCGCCGCCTATGACCGCCGGGACTATGGCGATTACGGCGACTATCCGCCGCCCCCGCCACCGCCGGGCTATTACCGGCCCTATGGTGCGCCCTATTACCCCTATTATTACGGCCCCAGTTACTACGGCCCCAGCTTCTCATTCGGCTTTGGTGGCGGCGGTTGGGGTGGTGGTCACCGTGGGTTTCACGGTGGCGGCGGACGGCACCGCTGACGCGGCAACCGATTTTGCTTCAAAACGGCCGGGACGGTATGGTCCCGGCCGTTTTTCTTTATCCGGACCGTCATGCCGCCCAAAATCAATCCCGCCAAGCTCAACCCGCTTCAGTTGCGCACCCTGACCCTGCTGCAGGCCATCGCGCAGATTCCCGATGCGTCCAAACCGACGCCCGAGGGCGACACCGCCATCACCGCCTTTCCCCATGCCCATGGCGATCACTTTCACCTGGGCGATGCCACCGTGCGCGGCAGCGATGCCACCGGCCTGGAAAATGAGAATGTGTGGAACGCGCTGGCCCGCAAGGGACTGATCAAGTGCACCTGGCCGAACGAAATCGCGCTGACCCCCGAAGGCGTCGGTTATGACACCGGCATTGCCGACCAGATCCTGCACAAAGGCGGCGGTCACTGAATGAATGCGAAGAAGAAGCGTCGCCTGGCTTTCGCCGCCGCCCTGGTCGCGGTAGGCGCGATGCTGGCCGTACTGATCCGCTATGGGCTGGGACAGAACATCATGTACTTCCACAGCCCCGCTGACGTGGCGGCCGGCCAGGTCGGTGAAGGCGTTGCCTTCCGACTTGGCGGCTTGGTGGAAAAAGGCAGCGTCACGCACGGCGCCGGCGCCGAAGTGAAATTCCGCGTCACCGACGGCAAGGGCAGCGTGCCCGCCGATTTCGTCGGGGTGCTGCCGGCCCTGTTCCGCGAAGGCCAGGGCGTGGTCGCCACCGGCGCGATGGATGCGCACGGCACCTTCATCGCCGCCGAAGTGCTGGCCAAGCATGACGAGAAATACATGCCGCCTGAAGTGGTGGCCGCGCTGAAGAAAAGCGGCCGCTGGAAAGAAGGCGCGGAATGACGGGCGAGTTGGGTCAACTGGCACTGTGTTTCGCCCTGGCGCTGTCGCTGGTGATGGCGGTGTCTGGGCTGATCGGCACGCGCGTCGAGGCCAATGCCGCCCGCCGCGTCGCCACCAGTTCGGCGCTGGGCTTCCTGGTCTTTATCGTGCTGGCCTTCGCCGCGCTGACCTATGCTTTCGTGGTTTCGGATTTTTCCGTGGCGCTGGTGGCCGGCCACAGCCACACGCTCAAACCGCTGGTCTATAAAATCAGCGGCGTGTGGGGCAATCACGAAGGCTCGATGCTGCTGTGGGTGCTGGTGCTGGCGCTTTATGCCGGGATGGTGGCGTTTCTGCAGCGCGGCGGTGAGCGGCTGACCAGCGGCGCGCTGGGCGTGCAGGGCCTGCTGGCGGCGGCGTTCATCCTGTTCATCCTGTTCACCTCCAATCCGTTCCTGCGTCTGGACCCGGCGCCGTTCGAAGGCGCAGGGCTGACCCCGCTGTTGCAGGACCCGGGTTTGGCGATGCATCCGCCCATGCTCTATGCCGGCTATGTCGGGCTGTCGGCGTCCTTCTCTTATGCCGCCGCCGCGCTGCTGGTCGGTGAAGCTGGATGGGCCCGCGCCGCGCGGCCCTTCATGCTGATCGCCTGGATCGCGCTGACCTGCGGCATCGCGCTGGGCAGCTGGTGGGCCTATTACGAACTGGGCTGGGGCGGTTTCTGGGGCTGGGACCCGGTGGAGAATGCCTCGCTGATGCCCTGGCTGATCGCCACGGCCTTGCTGCATTCGGCGCTGGCCACGGAAAAAAGCGGCGCGTTCCGCACCTGGACCCTGCTGCTGGCCATCGCCGGTTTCTCCATGTCGTTGATCGGCACATTCCTGGTGCGCTCCGGCGTCTTGTCGTCGGTGCATGCCTTTGCCTCCGATCCCGCGCGCGGCTTCTTCATCATGGTGCTGATCGCACTGGCCATCGGCGGGGCGTTGGCGCTGTTCGCCTGGCGCGCGCCCAGCCTGCAGGGCGGCGCGGCGTTTGAACCGGCCAGCCGCGAGACCGCGCTGTTGCTCAACAATGTCTTCCTGGTAGCGGCCTGCGCCTGCGTCTTTGCCGGGACGCTTTACCCCCTGATCCTGGATGCGCTGAACGGCACCAAGATCACGGTGGGTCCGCCCTATTACGTCATTACATTTGCGCCGATCTTCTTCGCGTTGCTGCTGCTGGTGCCGTTCGGACCGCGGCTGGGCTGGAAGCGGGGCGACCTGAAAGCCGCCTGGCGTTCGCTGGTTCCCGCGCTGGGCCTGGCGGGAATCGCCGCCATCGCGGTGCTGGCCATTGTCGCGCCGCGCACCATCGCCGCCACCGGCGCCTTCGCCGTCGCCGCCTGGCTGATCGGTGCTTCGATCATCGATGTGCGCAAGCGCAAGGGCGCGCGCGCTTCGGCTTTTGCCGCCGCTCTCGCGCATGCCGGGCTTGGCGTCACCTTGATGGGCGTGGCCGGCACCACCGCCTGGCGCAGCGAAGCGCTGACAGTGGTGGCGCCGGGACAGAGCTTCACGGTGGGGCCTTACACCTTGCGCTTTGACGGCGTCAGCCGCGTGAAGGGTCCCAACTACATCGCCGACCGCGCCCATATCGCGGTGATGGACGGCGCAAAACCCGGCGCGGTGCTGCAGCCCGAGCACCGGCTTTATCCCGCCGAAGGTCAGGACATGAGCGACACCGCCATCCGCACCACCGGCCTGCGTGATCTCTATCTGGCGCTGGGTGATGAGCGGGACGATGGCCGCTTTGCCTTGCGCGCCTATGTCTCGCCGCTGGCGCCGCTGATCTGGATCGGCGGGTTGATCATGGCGCTGGGCGGGATGCTGAGCCTGTGGGGCCGCCTGCGTGCGCCCGCACGCGAACCCGCCGCTGCGGTGGCGCAGGCCGCCGAATGAAAGCGGTCATCGCGCTTCTGCTGATGATGATTCCGGCGCTTGCCATGCCGCTGGGTGACACATTTTCCAATCCGGCGATGGAAGCGCGCGCCCGTAACCTGCAGCGCCAGTTCCGCTGCCTGGTCTGCGCCGGCGAGAATGTGGATGAGTCCGGCTCGCCTTTTTCCGCCGATGTGCGCCGGCTGATCCGCGAGCAGATCGCGGCGGGGCAAAGCGACGGCCAAGTCCAGGATTTCCTGGTGGCGCGCTATGGCGACGTCATCCTGATGAAGCCTCCCGTGCAGCCCGATACCTGGCTGCTATGGCTGGCGCCCTTTCTGGTGCTGGGCGCGGGCGGCGTGGTGGCGTGGGTTGTGGTCAAAAAGGCTTCCACCACAAGCGCTTAGAAGATTACATAGTTGTAATCTCCCGGACGTAATCTGTCCATGTTAGGCTTGTATCTCAGCCACGGCCCGGTCGGAAAAGACTGGCCTCAAGGAGCCCCCATGCAGAATGACAACTCGCCCAAGCCGGGCATCTTTTCCCGCCTTCCCAAGCCTTCGCTGCGTCAGCGCCGCGTGGTCGCCATGAGCGGCGCCGCCGCCATCGTGGTGGTCGGCCTTGGCGCCTTCGCGCTGTTGCCGCCGGTGCGCGCCATCCAGGTCGCCGGCACCCCCACCATGGTCGCCGCCAATGACGGCGATGCCCGCGCCCCGCGCATGCTGGAAAACAGCGCGCCCTTCAGCTTCGCCGACCTGGTGGAGCGCGTCAGCCCCGCGGTCGTGACCATCAAGTCCGAAACCACCACCACCGAGAATGAAGGCGGCGACGAGAACATCCCCGCGCCGTTCCGCGACCTGTTC
>CANCMM010000138.1:0-5654 GCA_947379335.1 Alphaproteobacteria bacterium
TTTTCGATGACCTTGGGGGCCGAGCCCTCCATGACCGCCACGCAGCTGTTGGTGGTGCCAAGGTCGATACCGATTACTTTAGCCATTCTAACGTTCCTCTCATTGGGCATGGAGTCCTGACCCCTTGCGGGCATCCTCCGGTCCATCCCATTGAATTATTTGACAAAATAAGCGACAGGCCAAACCCATGCTTATACAAGGGGGTATATAGGGAGGGCGCGCGGCCTTGCCAAGCCTTTGGCGCGCCGAGGCGGTCTTTTGCCCGCGGAGTGCGTCGCCCGTGCTCACGGGCATTAAGCTGTCCATACGCGTCTTTCGCTGACGCCCAAGACCTATGGACCGCGCGACGCTCCGGCCCCGCAGCCAAAATCCCTGCCTCGGGGGCCGGTCGCCAGATCTAAAGGTCGGGGAGGCTCACGAAGGCGTTACCGTCCTCTTCGCTGCCCCGGATTTTGGCATTGCGGTTCTGGCGGTAAAGGTTGCGGGTGGTGGCGTAGAAATCCACCGAGGTGCGCTCGATGCTTTCGAAGTCGTCGCGGCGCTGGTCCACCGTATCCAGGATGCGCACGGCCGAGCGCGACAGCTGCAGGGCATGGCGTCCGGAGAAGCGCGCATAGGACAGGGGGTCAAACACCCCGTCCACGCTGGAGCCCACCAGGTCACGCGGCGGCAGGGGGCCAATGAACGGCAGCACCAGATAAGAGCCTTCGGCCACGCCGCTCTGGCCCAGGGTCACGCCGAAATCATTGTCGTGATAGGGGATGCCGAACTTGCTGGCGACGTCGATCAGCCCGCCCAGGCCGATGGTGGTATTGAGCACGATGCGCGCCAGAGTGTTCACCGCCTTTTTCGGGCGGGCCTGCAGCACGTCATTGGCCAGCACGATGGGGGCGTGAAGATTGGTCACGACATTGTGCAGGCCTTCGCGCGCCGGCTCCGGCACCACGGCGCGATAGCCGTCGTCCACCGGCGCGGCGATGTGATGCTCGATCCAGACATCAAAGGCGAAGACGTCGCGGTTGGTTTCTTCCCACGGATCATTGGCCGCCAGGGATTCCGGGCTGGGCGTGCTGCAGGCACTCAGAAGCGCGACAAGCGCGAGCGCGGCGGGGCGGAAAACCTTCATGCCAAAAGAAAAACACCGACTGATGGGGTGGGCGGAAGCCTAAAATTTTAAAAATCACGCAGCATGGTTAATTCAGCCGCCAAAAGGCATGCGTCAGTACGGTGGCGAACACAGTCCAGCCCTGATAGGGCAGCAGCAGCAGGCCGGCGATCCGGTCCCGGCGAAAGAACAGGATGGCGGTGGTCAGGATGGCCAGGTCCAGCGCGATGATCTCCGCCAACGCGCCGCCGATGCTGTGCAGGGCAAAGAACACCGCGCTCCAGGCAAAGTTCAGCAACAGCTGCAGGGCGAAGGCTGCCATTTCGACGGAACGCGTGCCGGCCTTTTTCCAAACCCGCCAGGCGGCGAAAGCCATCAGGATGTAGAGCGTGGTCCAGACCGGCGCGAACAAATAGTTGGGCGGCGCAATCGACGGGTGATTGAGCGACGCATACCAGGTCGGGATCTGCGGGGTGGTGAACAGGCTGGCGCCGGCGCCCACTGCAAGGGTGATGATCAGGAAGACATAAAGCGGGCGGCGCGAACCGGGCGCGGCATCCAGAAAGCTCATGACGTCTGTAACGCATGATCCGCCAGCACGGTGGCGATGCAGGCCGACAATTTCTTGGCGAACGCGATGTGCAGGAATTCGTTGGGGCCATGGGCATTGGAGTGCGGACCCAGCACGCCGGTCACCACAAATTGGGTGCCCGGAAATTTCTCGCCCAGCATGGCCATGAAGGGAATGGAACCGCCTTCACCCTGATAGGCGACCGGCTTGCCGAAGGCATCTTTGCTGGCCTTGTTGAGCGAGGCTTCCAGCCAGGGCGCCAGAGTCGGCGCGTTCCAGCCATTGTCGCCGCGCGGCACATCGAACGTCACATCGGCATCGTAAGGTGGTGCAGCTTCAAGGGCCTTCTTCAGGGCGGTGCGCGCGGTCTCCGCTTCCAGGGTGGGCGGCAGGCGCAAGGAAATCTTGGCGGTGGAATAGGGCAAGAGCACATTGCCGCCATTGGCGGGCAGGGGATAGCCGTCCATCGCCGTGACCGCCAGTTGCGGCCGCCAGGTTTTTTCCAGGATCAGTTCGGCATTGCCTTGCGCCATCGGCTTTGTACGGCCGGCAAAGGGCGCCCCGGTCCAGACTTCATCGCCCAGGATGGCAGCGGCTTCCTTGGCCTGCTTCTGGCGCTCGGCGGGAATCTCGGCAAACAGTTCGGGAAGCGTCATGCGCCCCGTCGCTTCATCCTCGATGCGCGACAGCAGCATGCGCAAGATACGGAAGGACGACGGCACGATGCCGCTGGCGGCGCCCGAATGCACCCCTTCGGTCAACACCTTGACCGTCAGGGCGCCGATCAGGTTGCCGCGCAGGCTCGTGGTCAGCCAAAGCTGGTCATAATTGCCGCAACCGGAATCCAGGCACACCACCAGATCGGGGGTGCCGATGCGCGCGCTCAGGTGATCGATATAGAAAGGCAAGTCGGGCGAACCGGATTCCTCGCAGGCCTCGATGATGATGACGGCGCGCGCCCGTTTGGCGCCCTGCTCTTTCAGCGACAGCAACGCGGCGATGCTGGCGAACATGGCGTAGCCATCATCGGCACCGCCCCGGCCATACAACTTGCCGTCCTTCACCACCGGCTGCCACGGACCCAGATCGTCGGCCCAGCCCAGCATTTCCGGCTGCTTGTCCAGATGGCCGTACATAAGAACGGCGCCGGGCGCGTTGCCGGGTATCTCAATGAAGATCAATGGCGTGCGCTTTGGCAGTCGCACGATCTCCAAGGTGCTGCCGGGAAACTGCGCCAGCTTGGTCTTGGCCCAGGCGGCGAACATCTGCGTCGCCGCTTCCATGTGGCCATGGGCTTCCCAGTCCTTGTCGAAGGCCGGGCTCTTGTTGGGAATGCGGATGTAATCGGTCAGTGCCGGGATGATCTCGTCATCCCAGATGCGGTCCACAAACGCAGACGCTTTGGCGAAGTCCATTACCGGTTGACGTCATACGCCGCGACCACCGCGGCGTTGTAGATCTCGCTCATCTTGGCGCCCAGGGGGGCGATCTGCACCGACTTCTCCAGGCCCACCAGCATTGGGCCCATCACACTGGCCGAACCCATCTGCTGCAGCAGCTTGGTGGAAATCGACGCGGAATGGATCGCCGGCATGATCAGCACATTCGCCGTGTCGGTCAGGCGCACGAAGGGATAGAGCGCCAGCTTGTCCTTGTCCAAAGCGACGTCGACCGCCATTTCGCCGTCATATTCAAAGTCCACGCCGCGGCCTTCCAGGATTTGCACCGCCTCGATGATGCGTTCGCTGCGCTCGGACCTTGGAAAACCGAAGGTAGAAGACGCCAGCAGCGCCACGCGCGGCGTCAGGCCAAAGCGCCGCGCCACCGCCGCGCCCTGCATGGCGATGTCGGCCAGTTGGTCGGCGGTCGGCAATTCGGTGACCGAAGTGTCGGCGATGAAGACGATGCGGCCTTTGGCGAACACCACCTGCATGCCCATCGGGCGCTGGCCCGGCGGCGAGTCCAGCACGGTTCGGATGTCGGTCAGGACATTGGCATAGGTGCGGGTCACACCGGCGACCATGGCGTCGGCATGGCCGGCCTTGAGCATGGAGGCGGCATAGATATTGCGGTCGTTGGTGACCATGCGCACGGCGTCGCGATGCAGCGCGCCGCGGCGCTGGATGCGCCGGTACAGCGCATCGATATAGGGCGCGGCTTCCTCGGCGGATTGCGGCACCTTGATCTCAAGCAGGTTCTCGTCAATGCCCGCGCGCCGCATGCCCGCCTTCACCTCATCGGGCCGCCCGACCAGAATGGCCTTGCCCATGCCGCTGTTCTGGAACGCGGCGGCGGCGCGGATCACCGAGTCTTCCTCGCCTTCGGCGAATACCACCCGCTTGGGCTTGGCGCGCACCGCGTTGGTCACCATCTGGAACAG
Organism: Alphaproteobacteria bacterium; assembly: GCA_947379335.1. Classification (GTDB taxonomy): domain Bacteria; phylum Pseudomonadota; class Alphaproteobacteria; order Micropepsales; family Micropepsaceae; genus Rhizomicrobium. The sequence goes on from CANCMM010000138.1 coordinate 4,057, forward strand.
GCCCGCCGACGGGTCCAGCCGCGCCGACAGCTGGAACTGATAGGCGGCAAGGTCGGGAATTTGCTTCTTGGCGACGCCCGATTTCATCGCAGCCTCTGCCACCGCCGCCGACACACGGCTGATCAGACGCGGATCGAAAGGCGAGGGGATGATATATTCGGGGCCATAAACCGGGCGCGCGCCGCGATAGGCGGCGGCGACTTCATCGGGCACATCCTCGCGCGCCAGGGCGGCGATGGCATGGGCGGCGGCGATCTTCATCTCCTCATTGATGGTGGTGGCGCGCACGTCCAGCGCGCCGCGGAAGATGTAGGGAAAGCCGATGACGTTGTTGACCTGGTTGGGATAGTCGCTGCGCCCGGTGGCGATGATCACGTCATCGCGCGCCGCCTTGGCTTCCTCCGGGGTGATTTCCGGATAGGGATTGGCCATGGCAAAGATGATGGGGTTCTTGCCCATGGACTTCACCATCTCGCCGGTGAAGGCGCCCTTTTTGGAAAGGCCCAGGATCACGTCGGCGCCCTTGACCGCTTCGACCAGGGTACGCGCCTTGGTCTCGATGGCATGGGCCGATTTCCACTGGTTCATGCCTTCGGTGCGGCCGCGATAGACCACGCCCTTGGTGTCGCACAGGGTCACATTCTCGGCGCGCACGCCCAGAGACTTGATCAGCTCCAGGCAGGCGATTCCGGCCGCGCCCGCGCCGTTCACCACGATCTTCAGGTCTTCCAGCTTGCGTCCCGTCAGGTGCGCGGCATTGATGATGCCCGAAGCGCAGATGATGGCAGTGCCGTGCTGATCGTCATGGAACACCGGAATGTCCATCAGCTCGCGCAGCCGCTGCTCGATGATGAAACAGTCGGGCGCCTTGATGTCTTCCAGGTTGATGCCGCCGAAGGTCGGGCCCAGATAGCGCACGGCGGCAATGAATTCCTCGACATCCTTGGTGTCGATTTCCAGGTCGATGGAATTGACGTCGGCGAAACGCTTGAACAGCACCGACTTGCCTTCCATCACCGGCTTGGACGCCAGCGCACCCAGATCGCCCAGGCCCAGAATGGCGGTGCCGTTGGTGATTACCGCCACCATGTTGCCCTTGGTGGTGTAGTCGTAGGCGAGCTCGGGATTTTCCGCGATCGCCAGCACCGGCACCGCGACACCCGGCGAATAGGCCAAGGAGAGATCGCGCTGGGTCGCCATTGGCTTGGTGGGGGTGATTTCCAGCTTGCCGGGCTTGTCCCCGGCATGGAACGCAAGGGCTTCTTCGTCGGTAAAGGACGGGCGCGACATTGGGATACCCCTGTTGTTCTGCTGTTCTTGAGGATTTTCCACAGAATAACCACGCAGGTGGCGATTGCATCAAGCTTCCGTGACGCAGGGATGCGCGCGGGTCTGCTAAGGTCGCTCGCATGAGCGAGATGGACCTTGGCCTGCCCCCCGTGGAGATGCCCATGGAAGCGGCAGCGGTGGGCGATACCACCCCTATGATAGCGCAATATCTCGCGCTCAAAGCGGCGCATGCGGACTATCTGCTGTTTTACCGCATGGGCGATTTCTACGAGCTTTTCTTCGCGGATGCAGCAAAGGCGGCCGAGGCG
>CANCMM010000139.1:0-5646 GCA_947379335.1 Alphaproteobacteria bacterium
TGTGTAGCATAAAGTCCGAACCGGCTCCTTGAATGCCGGGTTTTTTGCACCACATATATACTCGAAATGAGTATTATGCCGGTCGGAGGACAAATGGGACTGGAACTGGCCTATAGCGCCGACGTCGCACGCGCCACCGAAGCTCTCTACGCCAAGGTCTCGGGTGTCATCCCGAAGATCGAATGGCCGGCTTATGCCCCGGTGATCGCCGAGATCAACCGGCTGAAGCGCGAGAAAGACGCCGTCATCCTGGCGCACAATTACATGACGCCGGAAATCTTCCATTGTGTGGGCGATTTCGTGGGCGACTCTTTGGCCCTCGCCCGCGAGGCGGCGCGCACCGATGCCAAGATCATTGTCCAAGCCGGTGTGCACTTCATGGCCGAGACCTCCAAGATCCTGTCACCGGAAAAAACCGTGCTGATCCCCAGCATGGAAGCCGGCTGTTCCCTCGCCGCCTCCATCACCGGCGCGGATGTGCAGCTGCTCAAGCAAAAATATCCCGGCCTGCCGGTGGTGACCTATGTGAACACCTCGGCCGACGTGAAGGCAGAAAGCGACATTTGCTGCACATCCGGCAATGCCGTGAAGGTGGTGGAGGCCATCGCGCGCGAGTTTGGCGTCGATACCGTCATCATGATCCCGGACAAATATCTGGCGCGCAACGTCGCGGCCCAGACCGGCGTGAAAGTCATCACCTGGGAAGGCGCCTGCGAAGTGCATGAGCGTTTCACGGCGCAGGAAATCCGCGACTATCGCAGCGCCCATCCCGGCATCGTGGTCCTGGCCCATCCCGAATGCCCGCCCGAAGTTGTGGCGGAAGCCGATTTCGCCGGTTCGACCGCCGCGATGATCAACTCTGTCGGCACCCACCAGCCCCGGCGCGTGGTGATGGTGACGGACTGCTCGATGAGCGACAATGTCGCGGTGGAGTATCCGCAGATCGAGTTCGTGCGGCCCTGCAACCTGTGCCCGCACATGAAGCGCATCACCTTGAACGGCATCCTGCACAGCTTGCAGACCATGACCTTCGAAGTGACCGTGCCCGCCGAGATCGCGGCACGGGCACGCGCGCCCATCGACCGCATGCTGGCGATCCTATGACCCGCATCGACAACATCGTCGAGACCGATGGCGCGCTGATATTGGGCGCAGGGATCGCCGGGCTGTTCACCGCCCTGAAGCTGGCGCCCATGCCCAGCATCGTGCTGGCGGGCACCCGCCCCGGCCTGTCTGGCTCCAGCGCCTGGGCGCAGGGCGGCATCGCCGCCTCGGTGGGTGAAGGCGATAGCTGGCAGTCCCACGCCCATGACACGATGGTGGCGGGGGCGGGTCTTTGCGATTCTCGCATCGTGGATCTGGTGGCTAGGTGCGCCCCCGCCCGCATCGAGGACCTGGTGGGTTTCGGCGCGCCGTTCGACCGCAATGGCGACGGCTCGCTGGCGGTCGGCCGCGAAGCTGCCCATTCCATGCCCCGCATCGTGCATGTGAAGGGCGACGGCGCCGGCGCGGCAATTTCCGCGACCCTGGCCGCACGCGCCAATGAAGCAAACAACATCACGTTGCTGGAAGGTTTCCATGCCGTCGAACTGGCGACGGAGAATGGCCGCGTCACCGGCATCTTCGCCCGCTCCGGCATCGGTTCGGGCGCAAGGCTGATCCTGTTTCGCGCCCGCGCTGTGATCCTGGCGACCGGCGGGCTGGGCGCGCTGTATGCCGTCACCACCAATCCGCTGGAATCGCGCGGCGAAGGCCTTGGCATGGCGGCGCGCGCCGGCGCCCTGATCTCCGATCCGGAATTCGTGCAGTTCCATCCCACCGCCATCGCGGTGGGCCGGGATCCCGCGCCGCTGGCCACAGAAGCGCTGCGCGGCGAAGGCGCGGTGCTGGTCAATGATCGCGGCGAACGCTTCATGACCACGATCCACAAGGACAGCGAGCTGGCGCCGCGCGACATCGTCGCCCGCGCCATCCATCGCCAGATCACGTCGGGTTCCAGGGTCTATCTGGATTGCCGCGAGGCAATCGGCGCGGACTTCCCGCGGCACTTCCCCACCGTTTATGCCGCCTGCATGTCGGCGGGGATCGATCCGGTCACCGCAATGATCCCGGTGGCGCCGGCCGCGCATTACCATATGGGCGGCATTGCCTCGGACGAAAATGGCCGCTCCTCCCTGCCCGGCCTGTGGGTGGTTGGCGAATGCGCCGCCACCGGGTTGCATGGCGCCAACCGTCTGGCATCAAACTCCTTGCTGGAGGGCTTGGTGTTCGGCGCCCGCGTCGCCGATGACGTGCGCGGCCAGCTGGCAGCGGGCGCCTTGCGCGGCGCCCCGCCCGCGCCGCAGCGTTTTGCCTCGCCTGCCCCGCCGCATGTGCTGCGCAACGCGATGACCGGCGGCGTCGGCGTGGAACGCGATGTTACCGGCATGCGCGCTGCGCTGGACGTCATCACCCGGCTGGAAACCACCAGCAGCGAACCGGCCCTGCTCAACATGACGGCGGCGGCCAAGCTGGTCACCGCAGCGGCGCTGGCGCGGCAGGAATCGCGCGGCGGCCATTGGCGCAGCGACTTCCCGCAGACCGCCAAGACCGCCACCCGCACCTTCATGACCTTGGCGGACGCGGACAGGATCGCCGCCGGTGGCGAGGCAGTGCCCGCCAGCCGCGCCCGCAAATGACATTGTCATTGGACTTCACGCGGCCACCTTCGGCGCTGCTGTTCGAGCCTTTGGTTCGCGCGGCGCTGGAAGAGGATCTGGGCCGCGCCGGCGATATCACCAGCCAGCTCACCATCCCGGCGGACAAACAGGCGACCGCCAAATTCGTCGCCCGCAAGCCCGGACGCATCGCCGGGCTGATCTGCGCCGAAGCCGCCTTCCTGCTGGTCGATCCGGCGGTAAAATTCACCGTGGCCTTGCCGGACGGTTCCGATGCCGCAGCGGGCGCGATGCTGGCCACGGTTTCCGGTCCCGCCCGCAGCATCCTGACCGCCGAACGGGTGGCGCTGAATTTCCTGGGGCCCTTGTCGGGCACCGCCACGGCCACCGCGGCGCTGGTCAAGACGGTCGAAGGCACAAACGCCCGCATCGTCTGCACCCGCAAGACTCTGCCCGGCCTGCGCACCTTGCAGAAATACGCCGTGCGCTGCGGCGGCGGCTTCAATCACCGTTTCGGGCTGGATGATGCCGCCATGGTCAAGGACAACCATGTCCAGGCAGCCGGCGGCATCGGCCCCGCCGTGCGCTCCTTGCGCGCCGGCCTGGGCCATATGGTGCGGATCGAGGTGGAAGTGGACCGGCTGGAACAGCTGGAAGAAGCGCTCGCCCTCGGCGTCGACCGCATCCTGCTGGACAATATGTCGTTGGACGATCTTCGCCGCGCCGTGGCGCTGGCTAAAGGCAAGGCGGTGCTGGAAGCATCGGGCAACGTCACATTGGCAACGGTGCGCGCCATCGCCGAAACCGGCGTCGATTATATCAGCTCAGGAGCCATCACCCACAGCGCGCCGAACCTCGATATCGGATTGGACTTCTAAGAACTAGCTTTCGCGCGTACGCGAAGCGTTGCGATAGAAGACGTGGTTCCCGATCTGGGTCGTCTTGTCCATCGTGTCGGCCCAGTCGGGCGAAACAGACGCGGCATGGAAGTTCAGGGCGCCGCCGGTGGCATTCTTCAGGTTCACCTGGCCGGTCAGAATCTTGGCCGCCAGTGCCTCGGCTTCGCGCCAGGCGCCGGGCTGCTTGGCGCGCTTCATATCGCCGTTGCAGGTGAAGGAGAACTGGCAGCCGGACCGGTTGGAGCCTTCATAGACCACGGCGCAGATCGAATGGCCGTAATCGCCATGGTTCATGCGGTGGAACACCACCTCGGCAATGGCCTTCTGCCCGCCGGCGCCTTCGCCGCGGGCTTCGTAATACAGCACTTCCGACAAGCATTTGTGCTCAGCCAGAAGCTGGCTCATCACGGTGTCGGTGGCCGGCTTGGCAACTTCGGCCACGGCAACTGCGGGCTTCAGCGCCGCGACTTTGTCCGTGGACGGATGATAGGTCATGGAGGCGCCGATTGCGGCGCTGGCGGTGGCGAGAATGATCGCCATCGCGGCCACAAGCACGCGGTCGGAACGCGAAATCGCGTCATTGGTTTTCTTGGACATCAGGCTGTTACTCTTTCGGCTTGTTAGAATTCGCTTGGTCTTGCGGCTTGGTCTATTTCGCTCTTGCTCGTATCGCGCCCCTTCGGCGTTCAATGCGCAGTGGCTATTTCAATCAGGCTGTGTCGATTGCGCGTGATCCTCAAAAAGTTCCGAACGGTTCCCAGCACCTGGTGGGCGGCTTGTGCCCCTCAAAAAACGAATCGTCAAACAAATTTTTTTATTAACGTGACAGAACGTCATTAAAAGGCCGGAAAATCCAGCCTTTTCCTGCCTCTCGCCTGTAACATTAAACGTCGCTGCGACTCTTTTTCAGTGCCGCCTGTGCTGCCGCAAGACGCGCAATCGGCACGCGAAATGGTGAACACGACACATAATCGAGCCCTGAGTCGTGACAGAAGCGAATGGAATCGGGGTCGCCGCCATGCTCTCCGCAGATACCAAGCTTGAGTTTTTCGCGGGTCTTGCGCCCCCTTTCGGCCGCAATTGAAATCAGTTCACCCACGCCATCGATATCCAGCGAGACGAACGGATCGCGCGCGATCACGCCCTTGGTCAGATAGTCGCTGAGAAACATGCCGGCGTCATCGCGCGACACGCCCAGGGTGGTTTGCGTCAGATCGTTGGTGCCGAACGAGAAGAACTGCGCGGTCTGCGCAATCTCGCCGGCCTTCAACGCGGCGCGCGGCAGTTCGATCATCGTTCCGATCAGGTAATTTGGGACTTTCCCGCGCTCCTGTTTCACCGCGTCCGCTACGGCCGCGATGCGGGCCGCCAATATGTCCAGCTCCGACTTGAAGGCCACCAGCGGGATCATGATTTCCAGCTGCACAGGCGCCCCGCCCTTCTCTTCTACCGCCAGCGCCGCTTCCAGGATGGCGCGGGCCTGCATCTCGTAGATTTCCGGATAGGTGATGCCCAACCGGCAGCCGCGATGGCCCAGCATCGGATTGGCTTCATGCAGCGTGATGGCGCGAGCCCGCAGTTTCTTGACGTTGGTGCCGGCGGCGGCGGCGACTTCCGCGAACTCTTCTTCCTTGTGCGGCAAAAATTCGTGCAGCGGCGGATCGAGCAAGCGGATGGTGACCGGCAGGCCCGCCATTTCCTGGAAGATGCCTTCGAAATCGGCGCGCTGCATGGGCAGCAGTTTGGCCAGCGCGGTTTTGCGCTCGTCTTCGGCGTCGGCCAGGATCATCTGGCGCACCGCGATGATGCGGTCGGCTTCGAAGAACATGTGCTCGGTACGGCACAGGCCGATGCCTTCGGCGCCGAACTTGCGGGCCGTGGCGGCGTCCTGCGGCGTGTCGGCATTGGTGCGCACTTTCAGGCGGCGGACCTCGTCCGCCCATCCCATCCGGGTGCCGAAATCGCCGGTCATTTCGGGCTGGCGCAAGCCGACTTTGCCCTTGAACACCTGGCCCGAGGCGCCATCGATGGTGATGATGTCGCCCCGAACGATAGTGACGTTGCCCGCCATCATCTCGCCGCGCACCGCA
>CANCMM010000140.1:0-5632 GCA_947379335.1 Alphaproteobacteria bacterium
TGTTCCAGGGCCGACAGGTTGGCGGCCTTGGTCTTGAAGGTGTCATAGCCGGCCTCGCCATGCTCGCCGCCGCGGCGCACGAAGAACGCCTTCAACGTGGCGTCTGAGGATTGCAACTCGCCGCGATAAGACATCACAAAGCGGTTATAGGCGCTTGCCTCATGGCATTGCAGGGCGGCGACCATCAGTTCCTGCTGCATCACCGCCGTTTTGAGGGCGGATGAATCGGTGGGCGAGGCGCAGCCGGCAGCCAGAGCCGGATGGGTCAAAGCCAGAAGCGCGATAGTGGCAGAGGCGGTTTTCCACATGGTCTGTCTTCCTTAGTTGGACGCGGTGCGGGTGCGTTCGCAGCGCCCGGCCGGGGGTTCGAAATGATCCAGATGCGCCACCACTTCGCCCGCGCCGCCGCCACAGGCGATCCAGCGGAAGCTATGGGTGGCGTCTTTGTCTTTGATACTGGTGTCAGCCATCAGGGCGCTGAAGCCGCCCGCGGCGACACTGCCCGCCACGCTGGTGGTGACGGTGTCGTTGCTGCCGCAGGCGGAGAGATTGTCGCTGCCGCCCGCCATGCAATAGGCGAACTGCACCGCGAAATCGCAGGCATTGCGGAAACCCCAATGGCTGCCGTCGCTGTCCACTTTCAGGCAGTTGCCCGCATCCTTCTTGTCGCTGGACGGCGCGGGCGGCGCGGCCATCGCCATCGCGCTGGGTACGGCGATCCCGCTGTCGATGGTGTGGACCTCCGACGACTTCACGGAAACCGGCTCAAGCCCTTTGGGCTGATAGTCGCCAATGTGGTAGGACGCCTTGGCCATGCGCGCCGGGGTTTTCGCCGCGGCATGACGTTCGGACTTGGCCTTGGCTGGCGCATTTGAAGCGACGGGCGGAACGACGGGTGCGGATGGCGCGACGTTCGCCGCTTGCGGTTTGGGCGCGGCGGCGCAGCCTTCGCTGGTATCGCTGGCCGCCACCGGCAGGCCCAGCTTGCTGGCATAGGCGTTCAGCGCCGCTTTCTTCTCGCCGTCGCTGAAGGCATGGCCAGTGGGGTACCAGGCGCGGCACGACGGTCCCACATCACCATCCAGCGCCATCTGCACCCCGCCGTCAGCGCTGGCCGCCAGCATGGCGGAGCGGCCGTCGGAATAGCGAATTTCTACGCCCTTGCCCGTCAGGCGAAAAAAGCCGGTGACGCTGGAGCCTGCCTGGGTCGCGTCGCTGTCTTCCACCACCGTACCCATGCGGTCGGTCATGAAGGTGAAGGTGGTCTTGCGCGCGGTGCCTTCGGCCGGAACCACCTGCAGTTCCATGCCGCCTTCGATCAGGTTCAGGGCGATGGACGAGCCATCCACCCCGGTCAGGGTTTTTCCGGCCACGCTGCCGAATGGGGCTTTGGAGGTATCGACCATCTTGGTCGGCGCGTCGGATTTGGTGTCGGCGGCCTTGATCAGCTTGCCGTCGGCAAAGGTGCCGGCCAGCTTGGTGCCGTCGGCATGGAACAGTTCGCCCAGGCCGTTGGGCTTGTCGTTCTTCCAGTCGCCGGCATAGCGCTCGCCATTGGCACGGCGCAAAACGCCGAAGCCGATCATCTTGCCGTCGGCCCACTGGCCTTCGAAACGGTCGGAGGCGTCGGTGGTGAGGATGCCCGCGCCCTGGAAACGCCCGCCCACCGTCTCGCCGTCATAGCTCCAGCCCGCCCCCCAGCGGGTGATGACGTGACCGTCGGGGATCACGCCGTGCGCAAAACTGGCGGTGAAGATCTGGCTTTGCCCGTCATGGGTGAAGGTGGCGGTGCCCAGACCCTCGGCATAGCCATCGACGCACGAACCGGTCCAGCTCACCGTGTCGCCCGACGCCGCCCCGGCGCTGTACAGCGAACAGGCGCCGTCCTTCAGCCATTGTCCCGCGGAATTTTCGTCCGCTGAAGCGGCCAACAAGCCGCAGTTCAGCAAGGCGGCGGCCAGCGCGGCCCTCGCGATCCCCGACATGATTTTTCTCTATTCGCAGGAGCCCAGCCCCATGCCGCGCTCTTACCTGACAGGCTGCGCCGATTATTTTTCTTTTCAAGCGTGCCGATGCAAAGCGGCAAACGAGTCCTTTACATACTCACAGAAAATCCACGCAACCCGAGAAAGGCCCATTCTATCGGTGCCAAATGGAACGTGCCGTTCATCAATCTGTTCATCTGAGGTTCATCTACCTGAACAGGTTCCATGCCATTCATTTGAGGTTCATCTAGATGAACGGATTTCGCGCGAATCATGATCACAAACGAAAAGAGCGCCGCCGTTTCCGGCGACGCTCTTGTCAATTCGAAATCTGCGATCAGACGACGTGCTGCTCGGACTGGATCAGCCCGCGGATATAGCCGAACTCGAAGGCAAAGTTCTCATTGGTGCCCCACTCGGCATTCTCGCCCACCACCTTGGGGGCATGGTCGGGCATCAGCAGGTCTTCATAGCCGACCTCGCGATAGACCTTCAGCGCCTTGACGAAATCCACATCGCCTTCGTCCGGGAACATCTCGGCGACGAAATCGCTGCGATGGCCGCGGATATTGCGGAAATGGACATTGAAGATCTTCTTGCGGCTGCCGAACCAGCGGATCACGTCGCCGATCTCGGCATTGGGATTCTCCAGGTCTTCCGAAACGGTGCCCTGGCAGAAGTTCAGGCCGTGATAGGGGCTTTCCTTGTAGCTGACGAACTGCTTCAAGCCATCAATGGTGCCCAGCACGGTGTGGATGCCGCGATAGCCTTCCGGCGGCATGCCCGGATCATTGGGGTGGCAGGCGATGCGCACCTTGTACTCATTGGCCACCGGGACAACGTGATCCAGGAAATAATGGATGCGCTCCCAGAAGGCGTCTTCATTGACGACACCTGCCTTGGTGAGCGGCGGATTCTTGGCCTGGGCCTCCTTGAAATTCCACCTGTTGTAGACGGTGTCGCCGCGGCCGGGCACTTCTTCCGAGCGCACCACGCCCAGGATGGACATGTTGTATTTCAGGGTGCGGATGCCGGTGGCGGCGCAGGTGCGGATATGGTTCTGGAACGCCTCGATCTCGCGGGACCGTTCCGGTTCCTTGGCCAGCATGATGCCGGGATTCTTCTCCCGGTCGATCAGCGAGGAGGTCAGCAATGGGCTGTCCACCAGCTCCACCTTCACCTTGTGCTTGTCGGCGATGTCCAGCATCGCCTTCATCTCGTCCACCGTGGGGTAGAGGCGCGCCGGGTCGGCAATCTTGGGGCTGGTGCAAACGGCATCCACGCCAAACCGGGCCACCCAGGCGGCGGTGCGGTCGGTCAGAGTGCCGAACTGGTGGCCCAGCCGCGCCTTCAGCGGTGGCAGCTTGCCGCCGGCCTTTTTGGGCGCGGCATCGGCCGCGGGCGCAGCGCCGGCGGCAACGGCGGCGGCACCTGCACCGGTAACGGAAAAGAATTTGCGGCGATCCATTGAAGCGTCTCCTGGTTGGTCTAGTGCGAAACCGGTTTCAGCCCGGCTTTGATACTGGCGTTGTGTCCCCTGGTGCCGCGAAGGTCGTCCAGCATTGCCTGCGCGTCCATTGCATTCTGCGCATCGTTGGTGATGGCAGCGGTATAGATGGTGGTCATTTGCAGCTCGTCCGGCAGAGGCCAAACCGTCACGCCGGGATTGGGCAGCATTTCGCTGATCAGGGTGACGCCATATTGTGCCTCGCCGCGCGCCACCGCGTCGGCCACGCCGGTTCCGTTGGGCTTCAGCACCGCCTTGGCGCGCACTTCCTGGCCCACGCCCAGCTTGTCGGCCTGTTGAAGAAAGAACACGCCGGTGATGCCGCCCGAGGCCGGATCGACATAGGTAATCGTCTTCGCAGCCGACAAGGTGGCTTTGAACTGGGCGCTGTCGGCGATAGCGGGTTTGGCCGTGCCCAGCTTCGCCCCGATCCCGGCGACCATCTGGGCCAGGTCGGAATGGGTGGCCGAAACCTTGCTCTCCTTGGTCAGGGCGTCCAGCACCGCCTGGGTGCCGATCACCAGATCGAATTTCTCGCCGGCCTCGATGCGCTTTTGCACCCCCCCGGCGGTGTCGCTGACCACCGTGACGGTGCTCCCGGTGCGTGTGCCATATGCGGCGGCCAGGGCGCGCACCGGCATGGACATGCCCGCGCCGGTGAGGATTTTCAGCTCCCGGGCATCGGCAGACGCAATTCCGGCCAGCAGGATAAGCAGGGCCGGAACGGCAAAACGAGGCATCTTGATCCCTTGGAGCTGCGGGCGCTTATGTCTTGTTGCGCGCGGCACGCCAGCGTTTTATCAGGGAATAAACAGGGCGCAAAGCAAAGGGGACAAGGCGATGAAGACAAGGTTTCTCGCAGGCGCAGCAATCGCGATGGCGATGCTGGCGGCACCGGCAGCAAACGCTGCCGAATACACCACCATCCTGCTGGACAAGGTGGTCAACAAGACGCCGGATCAGACCTGGGCCAAGATCGGTCCGTATTGCGCCATCGCCACCTGGCTGAAGGTCACCTGCGTGATCACCGGTAATGTCACCGGCACGCCGTTCGGGTCCAACCGCCTGCTCAACGGCAACAACAATGAAGTGATGGTGGCCTCGACGCCCTATTCCTACACCTACACCCAGCCCTCTTCGACCATCCTGTATCACGGCACCCTGGCGGTGGAACCGCTGGATCGTGGCCGCCAGACCAGGATCGTCTACAGCCTGTTCTATGACCAGGCGCCTTTGGGCACCGACCAGGCCAAGATCGAAAATCGCGCAACCCGCACCAAGCGCTTCAACGAAGCGCTGGATGCGATGAAAGCCATGGCGGAAGCACAGTAATGATCGACGTTTTGCAGCTGGTTCCTCTTCGTCCGGAAGTCCAGAAAGACCTGGAGGCGCGCTACCGCCTGCATGGTAAGGCGGACTTCGACAAGGTCGCCGATGTCATTCGCGGTTGTGTCACCAACGGCCATTCCGGCCCGCCGCCCGAAATGATCGACCGCATGCCCAAGCTGGAGATCATCGCTTCGGCCAGCGTTGGCTATGACGGCATCCCGGTGGAATATGCCCGCTCCAAGGGTATCCCGGTCTGCAACACGCCGGACGTGCTGAATGACGATGTCGCCGATCTGGCCATCGCGCTGATGATCATGACGGCGCGCAAGCTGGTGGTGACCGACCGCTATGTCCGCAGCGGCGGCTGGCTCAAGAATGGCGAGCATCCTTTGGCCAACCGCGCCAGCGGCAAGCGGGTGGGCATCCTCGGCATGGGCCGCATCGGCAAGGAAATCGGCAAGCGCGCCACGGCGATGAACAACACGGTGGCTTATCACAGCCGCAAGCCGGTGGCCGACGTGCCCTACAAGCATTATCCCGACTTGGTGGAACTGGCGAAGAACAGTGATTTCCTGGTCATCATCATTCCGGCCACGCCCCAGACCAACAAGATCGTCAGCAAGGCGGTGATCGAGGCGCTGGGTCCGACCGGCATCCTGATCAATGTCGCGCGCGGCGCGGTGGTGGATGAGGACGCGCTGGTCGAAGCGCTGGTGTCCGGCAAGCTGGGCGGCGCCGGCCTGGATGTGTTCGTTGACGAGCCGAAGGTGCCCGAAGTGCTGTTCGGCATGGACAATGTCGTGCTGCAGCC
>CANCMM010000141.1:0-5631 GCA_947379335.1 Alphaproteobacteria bacterium
AGCCCCAGCAGCGGATTGCAGGGCTGCGGCTTGTAGCCGGTGGCATTGAGGAAGGCCAGAAACTCCTCGCTGGTGACGGGATACTTGGCCAGGGCGAAAGCCTTCAAGGTCACCACATGCTGCGGCCCCTCGGAATCGAACCGGCCCGGTTCATGCGCCGGGCTGCCCATCAGGAATTTGCCCGCCGGTATGGCCACCATCTGGGAGCATTCGGGGCATTCGGTAAATGTGCGGTCCTGAACCTTCTCCTGGGCCTTTTGCCCGCTCAACAGGACGGTCAGGGCCAGAATTGCGGCGATGCGGAATTTCATGGCGGCATCAAATCATGTATTCAGCGGCATGAACATTCTGGTCGCCTGCGACTCCTTCAAGGATGCCCTGCCCGCCGATGCGGTGTGCCGTGCCATCGCCGCAGGATTAAAGAAAAGCCATCCCCAGGCGACAATCACCGAGATGCCCCTGTCCGACGGCGGCGAAGGCTTGCTGGACGTGCTGGGCCAGGCACTGAAATTGCGCTGGATCGACATCAAGGCCTGCGATCCCCTGGGCCGGCCCGTCATTGCGCGCTATGGACTGTCCGCCGATGGCGCCACCGCGGTGGTGGAAATGGCGCGCGCCTCGGGCCTGCAACTCCTTACCCAGCAAGAACGTGATCCGCGGCTGACATCGACCACCGGCACCGGCCAGCTTCTGGCCGATGCGCGGGCGCGCGGGGCCAAACGCGCCCTGCTGGCCATCGGCGGCAGCGCCACCAACGATGCGGGCATTGGTGCGGCGGCGGCGCTGGGCTGGAGCTTTCTGGATGCCAACAACCAGCCGGTGACGCCCGATGGCGGACATCTGCGGGACATCGTGCGGCTGGTGTCGGCCGATCCGCCGTTCGAGAAGATGGACGTGCTGTGCGACGTCACCAATCCGCTGTTTGGACCAACTGGTGCGGCCTGGATCTATGGCCGCCAGAAAGGCGGCAGCGACGACGTGCTGGCGGAACTGGACGAAGGCCTGAAGCACATCGCCGATGTGGTGAAGGCGCAAACCGGTCACGACGTGGCCGCGATGCCCGGTGCGGGCGCTGCCGGCGGGCTGGGCTACGGCGCGGTAGCGTTCCTGGGCGCGGAACTTCGTCGCGGCATTGAGGTGGTGTTGGACATGACCGGCTTCGGGGCGGCGGCGGCCAAGGCCGATCTCATCATCACCGGCGAAGGCCATCTCGACGGCCAGAGCGCGCAAGGAAAATTGATCCAGGGCCTGTGCGGCCGCAGCCGCGGCAAACCGGTGATCGCGTTTTGCGGCAAGCTTTCGGCCTCGCCCGAACAAATAAAAGCGATCGGGCTGAAAGCGGCCTATTCCATCAATAAGGAAGAGCGCCCATTGGTGGAGATGCTGGCGAACACGGCGGTCAATCTGGAAAAGACGGCAGCCGAGCTGTCGCTCTAGATCGTTACGCCGATCAGCCCCAGCTCTTCCATCGGCGGGGTCATGAAGGCGGGATCCACTTTCATGTCCAGCACCATCGGATGATGGTCGCTGGGACCTTTGTCCAGCACTTCCGAGGCCGAACACACCAGCCCGCGCGCGACGCACCGGTCCAGCCTGAGCGCGATGATGTTGCCGGCGCGGTGGGTGCGGCCGCGCGGGCCGATGTCGGAGAAGCCCTGAAAGCCCACCGGACCCACGGCATTGAAGTCGCCAATGATGGCGGCCGGACCTGTCATCTGCTCCATGATGTGGCGCAGCTGGAAGCGGTTGAGAAACTGACCATGGCTGAGATGCACATTGGCAATGGTGATGCCGTGGAAAGCGATGATCTGCGCCAGGCGCGGCGGCACCCGGCCCGGCAGGATCGAGTATGGCAGGCGGATGGTGGTGGACTGGGGAAAGGGATGCGGGCTCCAGGCCGCCAGGCCATAGATGCGCGACTGCATGGGATGGCGGAAGAAATGTCCGCCCACCATGGCCGGCAGGCACATGATTTCTTCGGTGCATTCCTGCAGCAGCAAAAGATCGGGGTGATGGATTTTGACCAGCCTGGCGACGTCATCAACGCCGGCACCGACCCGGCGCAGCAGATTCCAGCTCACGACGCGCAGCCGGCCGGCAGCAGATTGATTCGGGAAATTGGGCGCCATCTTGTTTAAACCGGCAAATCGGGAACTGGTTTCAATCCAAATCGTCTATAGTGCTGCCAGCATAAGAAAAAACCGGTCCGGGGTCCATGTTTGCCTTTTCCGCTGCCCTTTGGTCGTCGCCCCAGGCGCAAGAGCTGGCAGCGCTATTGTATGTACTTCTGTCGGTGATCGTCACTATCGACGTGCTTTTGAAGAAAAGCGATGTGCGCGGCGCGCTGGGATGGATCGGCCTGGTCTGGCTGGCGCCGATCCTGGGCTCCCTCCTCTATTATCTGTTCGGCATCAACCGGGTGACGCGGCGCGCCCTGAAGCTGCGGATGGGCCGCGAAGAATCCCTGCCGGGCGCCACCGCCCGGCCGGATGCGGCGCCTCATATCGTCAAGCTGTCGGATGTCAGCGAAACCATCACCCAGTGCCCACTGACCGGCGGCAACGCGCTGGACATCCTGGAAGGCGGCGATGCGGCCTATCCCGCCATGCTGGCGGCGATCCGGGGTGCGAAGACCTGTGTCGCCATGAGCTCCTATATTTTCCGCAACGACGTTGCGGGCAATGAATTCACCGACGCCCTGATCGAAGCGGCCCGGCGCGGCGTCAAGGTGCGGGTGCTGCTGGATAGCGTCGGCATGGGGTATTTTTATCCCGCCGCCTATTACCGCATGAAGCGCGGCGGCGTGACCGGGGCGCGCTTCCTGCACACCTGGTTGCCCTGGCGCATGCCGTTCCTCAACATGCGCAATCACCGCAAACTGCTGGTGGTGGATGGCAGGATCGCATTTGTCGGCGGCATCAATATCGGGGCGGAAAATTATGCGCGGACACCGGTCACTCGCCGCGTCCAGGACGTGCATTTTCGTGTCACCGGCCCTGCGGTGCAGATCGTGATGGACGCTTTCGCCCGCGACTGGACTTTCACCACCGATGAAGAACTGGATGACGATGGCTGGTGGCCCGAGCTGGCGCCGCAAGGCAGCGCCTTCGCGCGCGGGCTACGTTCGGGTCCCGATGCCGACCTCTACCGGCTGGAGTTGCTGCTGGGGGCAGCGCTGAGCCTGGCGCAAAAGCGGGTGCGCATCGTCACGCCCTATTTCCTGCCCGACGCGCGGCTGCAATTTGCGATTCAACAGGCGGGCCTGCGCGGCGTGACGGTGGAAATCGTGTTGCCCTGCCGCAGCAACCAGCACATCATGGAGTGGGCGATGCGCGGGCATCTGCGCTTTTTCCGCCATGTGCGCGCCAGCTTCAGCGGCACAGCACCACCGTTCGATCACAGCAAGCTTTGCACGGTGGACGGGGAATGGTCGCTGATCGGCAGCTCCAACTGGGATGCACGCAGTTTCCGGCTGAATTTCGAGTTCGACCTGGAAATTATAGACCGCGACCTGACAGCGCGGATCGACGCACTGATCGACGAGCGCATCGCGCGCGGCACGGCGCTGACATCGGACATGCTGGCGGCCGAGCCGGTGTGGAAACGCGTGCGCAATGCCGCGGCGCGGCTGGCGATGCCTTATCTCTGAGGCTTGGTCTTTAGCGCCACCGCCCAGATCGCCAGCCCGCCCAGCGCCAACCAGGCTCCCACGATGCCGGTCGATGCCAGGCCAAAGCCATGGGCGATGGCGATGCCGCCAAGCAACGGACCCAGCGCATTGGCGAAGTTGAAAGCGGAATGATTGAGCGCCGCCGCCAGGGTCTGCGCCTTGCCCGCCACATCCATCAGCCGGGTTTGCAAGATCGGTCCCAATGCACCGCCTAATCCGATCAGAAAGACACTCAAAGTGATGGTCCAGGCATTGCCGGTCAGGAAAAAATACAGCGCCATAGTGGCGGCAAACCACAGCAGGCAGCCGCCCGCGATCCGCATCACACGGCCGTTGGCGAAGCGCGGCACCACCACCAAGCCCGTCATCATGCCGGCGCCGAAAATGGCAAAGACCAGCGGCGTCAGGCTTTCAGGCATGTGCGTGACCGTCAGAAGCGTGTCGGCCAGGTAGGTATAGATGGCGAAGAAGCCGCCAAAGCCGATGGCGCCGATGGCGAGCGTGAGCAAAACATCGCGATTGCCCAACGCGGACAGCTCGGTCATCGCGCTGGCGCCCTTTTCCGGCGGCTGGCGCGGTGCGAACAAGGCAACCAGCGTTGCGGTCAACAGCGCCAGCACAGCCACGACGGCAAAGCCCCAGCGCCAGCCGGCCGCCTGCCCCAGCCAGTTGGCGCAGGGCACGCCAATGATGGTGGCCACCGTCAATCCCATCAGCACCCGCGCCGATGCCTGGGCGCGGCGTTCGTGCGGCACCAAGGACGCGGCGACCAGCATGGCGACACCGACATAGGCGCCGTGCGGCAAGCCGCTGAGAAAGCGGAACAGCATCATGCTGCCATAGGTCGGCGCCAGGCCGGTAAGGCCATTGCCCAGTGCAAAGACCAGCATCAGCCCGACGAGCAAGGTGCGGCGCGACAGCTTGGCCGCCAGCACCGCGATCAGCGGCGCGCCCAACACCACGCCCAGGGCATAAGCGCTGATGACATGACCGGCCACCGGCGCGCTGATGCCCAGATCGCGCGCGAAATACGGCAGCAGGCTCATGGTGGCGAATTCGGTGGTGCCGATGGCAAAGCCGCCCACCGCCAGCGCGAAGTGAACCAGATCGGGATGGGACGTACGCGACAAAGCAATATCCAAAAAGGGTTATGCCTTTTCGTACATGCCGCAGTGCGGCAACACAACCGCGCAAAAATGATCAGGCACGATTTGACGCGCGGCCGGCGCACTTTCATGGGCTGCGGGACATGCTAGCGTCGCGCCCAGAGAGTCGGGGCCGGCATGATCAGGAAAATTCTTTTGGCCAGCTGTGCCGCGGCGGTCGCAGCCAACGCGCAGCCCGCGCCCGATCCGGACAAACAGGCCGCCGCGCTGGTCCGGCAGATGACGCCCGAGGAGCGCAACATCCTGTTGCATGGCTTCTTCTCGCGCCCCAACCCCATCAACAAGCTGCCGCAGATCGGCGCGCCCTTCGCCGCCGGTTACACGCCGGGCATCGCACGGCTGGGCATTCCACAGCTGGCGGAAAGCGATGCCAGCCTGGGCGTGGCCTGGATCAACGGAAAGCGCGCCCGCAATGCGACGCCCCTGCCCTCCAGCCTGGCGCTGGCCGCGACCTGGGATGTGAAGATCGCCTATGCCGGCAGCGCGGCAATAGCCCAGGACGCGCGTGCCAGCGGGTTGAATGTGCTGCTGGCGGGCGGCGTGAATTTGACGCGTGAGCCGCGCAACGGCCGCAACTTCGAATATCTGGGCGAGGACCCGCTGCTGGCCGGAACCCTGGCGGGCGAGACCATCCGTGCCATCCAGGACCAGCATGTGATGTCCACGGTCAAGCATTACGCCCTGAACGCGCAGGAGACCCAGCAAAGCGCCATCGGCGTGGACATTTCCGAAGACGCGGCGCGCGAAAGCGATCTGCTGGCCTTTGAGCTGGCGATCGAGCGCGGCAATCCCGGC
>CANCMM010000142.1:0-5610 GCA_947379335.1 Alphaproteobacteria bacterium
ACATACTGGTGGCCTTGAACTGCTTGGGACTGGTGCGGGCCAGGCAATCCAGCACCAGGGTGTGGTCGTCGCCATAAGGTTCGGGATGCACGAACAGCGCCCGGTCGATGCCGAATTCCTTCAGATGCGCCTGATAATCCACCAGCGGATCGGCCGAAAGCCGCGCGGTGTCCGGCTTGTAGGTGCCGCGCGGGCTGAAGGGAAACTTCGCCGTGTTCGAACTGAACATGTGCATGTTCCACTCGATCACCGGCGTGGCGGCGGCCAGCGCCGGTCCTGCACCTCCCGCGACGGCGGCAGCGCCCATCAGGGCCATGGCATCGCGGCGGTGGAAAGTTTGCATGTTGGTCCCCATTGCTTTTGCAGGCCCCCAAAGGGATACCATCGGTGCCAATGAACAGCCAGACTCTCAGCGAACAGGCGGTCGCGCTGCACCGCAGCGGACGATTGGCAGAGGCCGAAAGCCTGTATTTGCAGGTGCTGGCCGCGCATCCCGCCGACTTCACCGCCCGCCACCTGCTGGGCGTGCTGCGGGCACAGTACGGCCGCATGGAAGAGGCGCTGGCCGATATCGGCGCAGCGCTGGCGCTGAATCCCGACGATCCCGAGGCCCTGCTCAACCATGCCAATGTGCTCAAAAGCCTGAATCGGCTGGACGCGGCGCTGGCCGGTTTCGACCGCGCCCTCAGCTTGAAGCCGGGCTGGCCGCAGGCCCAGAACAATCGCGGCACGGTGCTGCAGGCGATGGGCCGGCATGAAGACGCGCTGGCCGCCTATGACGGGGCGCTGGCCGCGGCACCGGACAATGTCGAAGCGCTGAACAATCGCGGCAGCGTGTTGCAGGATTTGCGCCGCCCTGCCGAGGCGCTGGCGTCCTACGACCAGGCGCTGCGTCTGGCACCCACCTTCGCCACCGCCTTCAACAATCGCGGCAGCGCACTGCTGGACCTCAAGCGTTTCGCCGACGCCCTGTCCTGCTTCGACCGGGCGTTGGCTTTGCGTCCCGGCGACGCACAGGTCCTGAACAATCGCGGCAACGCGCTGCAAGGCCTGCTGCGCTATGACGAAGCCGTCACCGTCTATGACCAGGCGCTGGCGCTGAACCCCGGTTATGCCGAGGCCCTGAACAACCGGGGTAACGCCTTGCAGCAGCTCAAGCGCCACGACGAAGCGCTGGCCTCGTTCGACCTGGCGCTGACCAGCAAGCCGGAAGCCTTTGCCGGCGCGGCGATCGCGGCGCTCAATTTGTGCGACTGGAAACGCAGCGCCGAAATCAGCGCCCAAATGGAAAATCGCATCATGGCGGGAGAAGCCATTTCGCCCTGGACCTTGCTGGGCTATAGCGCGGACGAGATGCTGCAGCGCCAATGCGCCGCCAATGTCATCGCCACGCGCTTTCCGACATTGCCGCCGCCGCTGGCCACCGCGCACTACAAGCATGGCAAGATCCGGCTGGCCTATATCTCCTCCGACATCGCCCATCATCCGGTGGCGACGCAGGTCGTTCAGCTGATCGAAAGCCATGACCGGGAACGTTTCGAGGTGATCGGCGTGGGCACAAATGCCGATGACGGCAGCGTGCAGCGCCGCCGCCTGATCGCCGCCTTCGATACCTTCATCGACGCCCCTGACCAGCCCGCCGAAGCGGTGGCGCGGCAGTTGCGGCAGATGGAAGTGGATGTGCTGGTGGACCTGAACGGCCATACGCGGGGCGACAATTTCGACATCTTGAGCCATCGTCCCGCCCCGGTGCAGGCGACGTGGCTGGGTTATGCCGGCACCACCGCCGCGTCTTTCATCGATTATGTGATTGCCGACGCTGTCGTCGCGCCGGATGCGGCGGCTTTTTCAGAAAAGATCGTCAACCTGCCGGTGTGCTTCTTCGCCAATGACTCCAGCCGCAAGATCGGCACGGCGCCCAGTCGCGCCGAGGCCGGGCTGCCGCAGGACGGCTTTGTCTTTTGCTGCTTCAACAATAATTTCAAGATCACCGCGCCGGTCTTCGCCCTGTGGATGCGGCTGCTGGCGGCGCTGCCCGGCAGCGTGTTGTGGCTGAAGCAGGCGGGCGACAAAGCCAAGGCCAATCTGCAACAGGCCGCGCGCGACGCCGGCGTCGACGCAAGCCGGCTGGTGTTCGCCAAACCTGCGCCGCTGGCCGTGCATCTGGCACGTCACCGCCTGGCGGACCTGTTCCTGGACACCGCGCCCTATGGCGCCCATGCCACCGCCTGCGATGCGCTGTATGCCGGATTGCCGGTGCTGACCGAGCGCGGCACCGCCTTTGCGTCGCGGATTGGGGCCAGCCTGCTGACGGCGGCGGGCTTGCCCGAACTGATTGCCGAAAGCGCCGCCGAATATGAAAAGCTGGCGCTAGCGCTGGCGCGCGATCCGGCACGGCTCAAGGCTGCCCGCGACAAACTGGCGGCGGAATCGCCGCTGTTCGATACGCCGCGCCTGGCGCGCGACATGGAAGCGGCCTATGCGGCGATGCTAGCTGCCGCTGTGAAGCGCTGACCGGATGCGGCCCACTGTCTCCGGCGACACCGCGGGCGCACGGTTGCCCCAATTGTTGCGGACATAAGTGAGAATATCCGCCACCTGGTTGTCGCTCAGCCGCCAGGCAAAGCTGGGCATGCCGGGGCCGGTCGGCGCTTTCACCGTCGCCGCACCCTTCCCGCCCGCCAGCACCATGCGCACGATGCTGTCAGCCCTAACCTGGCGCACCGTGGGATTGCCGGCCAGCGGCGGGAAAATCAGGCTGCCCTTGCCGTTGCGGTCATGGCAGGCGGCGCAGCTGATATCATAGAGAGCCGCGCCCGATTTCATCTGCGCTTCGATGCCGGTGGCGCCGCCGCCATTGCCGCGTGAAGCCGGCAAGTCCTTCAGATAGACGGCGATGGCCTTGAGGTCCGCGTCCGTCATTTTCGAGGTGGAATTTTCCACCGCTTCCGCCATCGGGCCCGAGGCCATGGAGCGGTTGTTCCGCCCGCTCTGCAGATATTCCACGATGTCGGCCTGGCTCCAGGAGCCCAGCCCGGCGCCCGCATCGCTGGTCAGGTCGGGCGCGAACCAGCCTTGCAGCGATGCGCCGGTCAGGGCCGCGGCCTTGTCGGCGCCGAAGGGATTCTTGGGCGTATGGCAGGCGCCGCAATGGCCCGCCCCGCTCACCAGGTACGCGCCGCGATTCCACGCCGCGCTCTTGCCCGGATTGTTGGCATAAGGCGCCGGCGCGAAGAACAGCATGTTCCAGCCGCGCATCGCAAAGCGCAGGTTGAAGGGGAAGTTCAGCTGGTTGACGTTGACCTCATGCTTCACCGGCTTGACGGTCTTGAGATAGGACCAGAGCGCGGCGACATCGCCATCGCTCATGCGCGCATAGGACGGATAGGGCATGGCGGGATAGAGCAGCTTGCCGCCGGGCGCGAGCCCGGCCTTCATCGCCTGGCGAAAATCCTCCGCCGAATAATTGCCGATGCCGGTGTCCTTGTCGGGGGTGATGTTGGGCGTCACCATCTTGCCGAAGGGCGTGGTCAGCACCACCCCGCCCGCCAGGTTCTTGCCATGACAGCCTTCGCAGTCGCCCAGCGCGACCTGGTATTTGCCCCCGTCCGTGGGTGCGGCCAGCGCCGGAGTGGAAAGCGCGGCCAAGGCCGCCGCAAAGATCAGCTTCTTCATGCCTGCACCAGCGCGCCAGGGTTTTTGATATATTGGGTCGTGATGGCTTGCGCAGCCCAATAGGCCAGCGCCCCCACCGTGCCGGTGGGATTGAGGCCGGCATTGTGGGCAAAGGCGGACGCGCCGACCACGAACACGTTGGGCACATCCCAGCTCTGCAAATACTTGTTCACCGCGCTGGTTTTGGGATCGCTTCCCATCACCGCGCCGCCGGTATTGTGGGTGCTCTGGTACGGCACCGCATCCCAGCCCTTTTTCAGCCGCGACACCGTCGCCACCTTGGCGTTGAACGGCTTGGTCATCTTTTCCATCTGGTCCGACAGGTAATGCGACATGGCGATGTCGTTGTCGGGGAAATCGAAGGTCACCCGCAGCAGCGGCCGGCCATGGCGGTCGGTATAGGTGGGATCCAGGTCCAGGTAATTCTCCCGCACCGGATAGGACGAGCCCTGCGCCGAGAAGCCCATCGAGTTCTGGTAGCCGTCCACCGTCGCCTGTTTCCACTTGGCGCCCCAGCGCGGGCTGCCCGGCACGGTGGGACGGTTGCCGATGGGCCGGCCATTGGAGACCACGCAGTTGATCCCCGCACCGCCCACAAAATCCAGTTTGGAATGGTCGAAGGCGTCGCCGTTGAAATCATCCATGCTCTGGCCCAGCGTTCCCGCCCCGATAAAGGGATTGAAGTGCTTGCCTTCAAAGAACATGCGGGCGGCCGAACTTGTCTGGTAGCAATAGTTGCGCCCCACCGTGCCCGCGCCCGTTACCGGGTCATACTGGGCGCCGATCTTGGACAGCAGCATCATGCGCACATTCATCAGCCCATAGGCGCAGATCGCCACGATATCGCCCGGCTGCTCAACTTCCACGCCATTGGCGTCCAGATAGGTGACGCTGCGGGCATGCTTGCCATCGGGGGTGAGATTGACCTTCAACACTTCGCACTCGGTGCGGGCTTCGAAGTTGGGCTTCTTCATCAGCACCGGCAGGATGGTGGTCTGGGGGCTGGCCTTGGAATAGTTGCCGCAGGCGAAGCGCTCGCAGAACCCGCAATAGCTGCACTGGCCCATCCGTATGCCCAGCGGGTTCACATAGGACTGGGACAGATTGGCCGATGGCGTGGGGAACGGGTGATAGCCGATGCCGCTCATGGTCTGCGCGAACAAGGTCGGCGCATAACTCATCTTCATCGGGGGATTGGGATATTCGCGCGAGCGGGCGCTTTCAAACGGATTGCCGCCCGGCTGGGTCTGGCCTTTCAGATTTCCGGCCTTGCCGGAGATACCGGCGAGATATTCGAACTGATCGAAGCTGTGTTCGATCTCGTTCCAGGTCACGCCCCAGTCCTGCAACATCAGGCCCTTGAGCTTGGCGGCGCCATAGCGCTGGGTCAGGTGCGATTTGATCGAAAGATCGCTATCCCAGAAGCGCCAGGTGTGCCCGTTCCAATGCACCCCTGCCCCGCCCACGCCATTGCCCGGCAAAAACGAGCCGTAATCGCGCATCGGCATCGCCGTCTGGGCGGCGGTGTTGCGCATGGTCATGGCTTCGACGTTGGGCTGCAGGAACAGGTCCTTGCGCACCGCATAGCGCAACTCGTCCTGCATATAGGCGACATTGAAATCGGTGGAGGTGTCGCGGTATGGCCCGCGCTCGATGGCGACCACGTTCAGCCCGGCCTCGGTCAGTTGCTGGGCCAGGATGGCGCCGGTCCAGCCCAGGCCGATGATCACCGCGTCCTTGCGGGGCAACAACTTCGCCAACTCACACCTGTCCGTAAATGGAAACAGGGCCCTTGGGATATGGCTGGTTGTGCTTGTCGATATGGTCCCGGTAGTCGTAGCGCGCACCGGGAAAGCCGATCATCTTCCAGCTCGCCATGTTCTTGTTGCCGCCATACAGCGGGTCGGCGAAGAAGCCTTCCATGGTGTTCTGCAG
>CANCMM010000143.1:0-5600 GCA_947379335.1 Alphaproteobacteria bacterium
GGCCCACCAGCCCAGGCCTGCAATCACCAGCAGGATGCCCAGCATGCCTTTGCCGCCGCCGACCTTCTGGCGATAGGAAAGACCGGTGCCCGGAATGCCCGCACTGGTTGTGACGCCTTTGCGGCCGATATTGATGTCGGCGCCCCTGGGACCGGCGCTGGCCGACACCCCGCTCTTGGACAGGTTGATGCGCAGCAGGCCGGGGATGATGCTGAGCCGCTTCTGCCAGCGAACGCCTTTTAACATCAGACCCTCTCCCAGCCCGTCGCTTGCGCTCCGGGCGTTCGTTGCTCTCGCAGGTCCACCGGACCTGCTCGTCCGCCGCGCTGGCGCGCGCCGGACCGCTCCTCACAGCATTAGATGTCCACCGCGGCGTAGAGGGCGTTTTCCTGGATGAACTCGCGGCGCGGCTCCACCACATCGCCCATCAGCTTGGCGAACAGCTCGCCGGCCTCGTCGGCATGCTGCACCTTCACCTGCAGCAGCGAGCGGGCATTCTCGTCCAGGGTGGTCTCCCACAATTGTTCAGGGTTCATCTCGCCCAGCCCCTTGTAGCGCTGCAGGGTCAGGCCCTTGCGGCCCCATTCGAAGATGGCGTTCAGCAGTTCGGAGGGAGAGCGGATTTCCCGCACCTCGTCCTTGCGCTTCAGGGTCCCGGCCTTGAGGTAGGTGGCCTGCAGCTCGGTGGCCATCTTGTCCAGGCGTCGGGCGTCGGCGGAGGCGATCAGGGCGCCGTCGATAGCCACGGCCTCGCGCACGCCGCGCACTTCGCGCCAGAAGCGAAGGCCGCCGTCTTCGGTGGGCTCGCCATGCCAGCCGCGCTCATATTCCTCGGACAAGGTGTCCAGGCGCAGGGCGATATACTTGGCCGCCTCGGCCGCCTTGGTGGCATCGGACAGGATGTCCGGGTTCATGGCGCCGGAAATCGCCGCCTGTTCCAGCACAAAGCGGGGATAGTGGCGGGGGAAGTTGTTGACGGCCGCCACGGCGGTGCGGGCATGGGCGATCAGCTCGTCCAGGTGCGCGCCGGTGATGGTCTCTCCCGAATGCAGGGTCAGGCCCGCGCCATTGGCGCCCTCCGCGACCAGGTGATCCTGCAGCTCCGGCTCGTCCTTCAGATACATCTCGGACTTGCCGCGGGCAGCTTTGTAAAGCGGCGGCTGGGCGATGAAGATATGGCCGCGGTCGATCAGTTCCGGCATCTGGCGATAGAAGAAGGTCAGCAGCAGGGTCCGGATATGGGCGCCGTCCACGTCGGCGTCGGTCATGATGATGATCTTGTGGTAGCGCAGCTTGTCGGCGTTGAACTCTTCGCGGCCGATGCCGGTGCCCAGCGCCGTGATCAGGTTCACGATCGCTTCGCTGGACAGCATCTTGTCGAAGCGGGCGCGCTCGATGTTCAGTATCTTGCCGCGCAGGGGCAGTACCGCCTGGTTGGCGCGGTTGCGGCCCTGCTTGGCACTTCCACCCGCCGAGTCACCCTCGACGATGAAGATTTCGCACTTGGATGGATCGCGCTCCTGGCAATCGGCCAGCTTGCCGGGCAGGGCGTTGGAATCCAGCGCGCCCTTGCGGCGGGTCAGTTCGCGCGCCTTGCGGGCGGCCTCGCGGGCGGCAGCGGCTTCCACCACCTTGCCGACGATGGACTTGGCTTCGGCCGGATGCTGTTCGAACCAGGCGCCCAGCTGGTCGATGATGGCGCCTTCCACGATGGGGCGCACTTCCGAGGAGACCAGCTTGTCCTTGGTCTGGGACGAGAATTTGGGGTCCGGCACTTTCACGGACAATACGCAGGTCAGGCCTTCGCGGCAGTCATCGCCGGTCAGCGCCGTCTTGTCTTTCTTCGCCTGCGGCATCTCCTCGGCATATTTGGTCACCACGCGGGTCAACCCGGCGCGGAAGCCCGCGACATGGGTGCCGCCATCGCGCTGGGGGATGTTGTTGGTAAAGGCCAGCGTGCTCTCGTGATAGCTGTCGTTCCAGGTCATGGCGATTTCCACCGTGACGCCATCCTTCTCCGACACGATCATCATCGGCGCGGGGATCAGCTGCTGCTTGGCCCGGTCCAGATATTCCACAAAGGCCTTCAACCCGCCTTCGTAATGCAGGCTGATTTCCTTGGGCTCCACGCCGCGCTTGTCCGCCAAGTTGATGGAGACCCCGGAATTGAGGAAGGCCAATTCGCGCAGCCGGTGTTCCAGGGTGGCGAAATCAAACTCGGTCTTGGTGAAGGTGCCGGAGGAGGGCAGGAAGGTGATTTCCGTGCCCTTCTTTCCGTTGGCGTCGCCAACGGCCGCGAGCGGCGCCACGCGGTCGCCGTGGCGGAACTGCATGTAATGTTCCTTGCCCTCGCGCCAGATGCGCAGGTCCAGGAATTCCGAGAGTGCGTTGACCACCGACACGCCCACGCCGTGCAGGCCGCCGGAGACCTTGTAGGCATTTTCGTCGAACTTACCGCCGGCATGCAGCTGGGTCATGATGACTTCGGCCGCCGACACGCCTTCCTCGGCATGGATGCCGGTGGGGATGCCGCGGCCATTGTCGTACACGGTGCAGGAGCCGTCGGGATTGAGGGTCACTTCGATGCGGTCGGCATGGCCGGCCAGCGCCTCGTCCACGGCATTGTCCACCACTTCATAGACCATGTGGTGCAGGCCCGAGCCGTCATCGGTGTCGCCGATATACATGCCGGGGCGCTTGCGCACCGCATCCAGGCCCTTGAGGACCTTGATGCTGTCGGCGTCATACGTGTTCATGTTGGGTTCGGACATTCAGGTCACCAGGGTATCATTGGGGAAGAAAAACGCCGTCGCGGACTTCGAAGATTTCGCAGGCCGCGCCGTCGAACAGGGAAAGATCGGTACCAGTCATCCAGGCCTGGGCGGACAGCGCATGGATTTCCTCGAACAGGGCGGCGCGGCGGGTGGCATCCAGGTGCGCGGCGATCTCGTCCAGCAGCAGGATGGGGGCCAGCCCCTCGCGGGCGCGGCTCAGCTCGCGCGCATCGGCCAGCATGATGGAGATCAGCAACGCCTTCTGCTCGCCGGTGGAACAGTCGCGGGCATCGGCGCGCTTGGCCGTGTGGCGAACGGCCAGATCGGTGGTGTGCGGGCCGGCCAGGGTGCGCCCGGCTTCGGCATCGCGGATGCGCGAAGTAGCGAAAGACGCGCGCAAGCCGTCGGCGGTGGAGAGATGCAATTCATCGGTCAGGGCCAGTGACGCGGCGGGGAAGGCGCCGGCCTGGCCGCGTTCGGCCAAGGCGCGGGACAGATTTTCCACCGTTGCCGCGCGCGCCTGGGCGATCAGAACACCGGCCTCGGCCATTTCGTTTTCCAGCCCATCCAGCCAGGCCGGATCGCGTGGACCATATTTGAGCAGCCGCGCCCGTTCGCGCATTGCGGTTTCATAGCGCGTGGCGCTGCGGGCATGACCGGCATCGAAGCCCAGCACCAGCCGGTCGAGAAAGCGGCGGCGTCCGCCCGCGCTTTCGATGAACAGCCGGTCCATCGCCGGGGTCAGCCAGATCAGTTGCACGATGTCGCCCAGATCGGCGGAGCTTGATGCTGCCACGCCGTTAAGGCGCACCTGACGCGAAGCGCTGGCCTGGGTCAGCCCCGTGCCGATTTCATATTCGGTTTGTCCACGCGCCACCGTGGCGGCCACCGCCCACAACGTCTCTTCGCTGGCGACCGGACCCTTGCGGGTATGTTCGGCCAGCTTGGCGCCGCGCAAGCCGCGGCCCGGCGACAGCAGCGAGATGGCGTCCAGCACATTGGTCTTGCCCGCGCCGTTGGGACCGGCCAGCACCACCGGCGCGCCCGATACGGCGATCTCACCCGATGCATAGGAGCGGAAATTGGTCAGCTTCAGGCGCATGACCGCGAGGCGGCTGGCCGCCGCGTCCGCGTGCATGTTGACTGCAACCGTCAAATCAAACTCTGAGAGGCATGAGGACGTAGAGCGTGCGCGGGTCCTCTGCATCCTCGATGATGGCGGGCGAGCCCGCATCCGACAGCAGGAAGCGCACTTCCTTGCCTTCGATCTGGCTGGTGATGTCCAGCAGGTAGCGGGCGTTGAACCCGATCTCCAGCGCGCCTGCGCTGTAGGTGGCGCCGACATCTTCGGTGGCGGTGCCGCTTTCGGGGTTCACCACCGACAAGGTGACCTTGTCCTTGGACAGGTTCAGCTTCACCGCGCGGGTCTTGTCGGCGCTGATGGTGGAAACGCGATCCACCGACTGGGCGAACTCCTTGGCTTCCAACGCCAGCGACTTGTCGTTGCCGGACGGGATGACGCGCTCATAGGGCGGGAAATTGCCGTCGATCAGCTTGGAGGTCAGCTCTACACCATTGAAGCCGAACTGGATCTTGGTGTCGGACAGCGAGATGTCGATGGCGCCGTCGGCATCGTCCAGCAGCTTCATCAGCTCGCCCACCGTCTTGCGCGGAATGATCACGCCGGGTATGTCGCCGGCGCCATCGGGCAATTCCAGCTCGTAACGGGCCAGGCGATGGCCGTCGGTGGCGACGGCGCGCATCACCGGCGGCTTGGCGTCTTTGGCGGCATGAACATAGATGCCGTTCAGATAATAGCGGGTTTCTTCGGTCGAGATGGCAAAGCGCGTCTTGGAAATGATGCGCTTGAGGTCGTCGGCCGCCAGGCGGAACTTGTGCGGCAACGCGCCGGCCGCCATCTGGGGGAAATCTTCGCGCGGCAGGCAGGACAGTTCGAACCGCGAGGTGCCGGCGGATACCGCCAGGCGGCCGCCTTCGCTGGCGAGCAGTTCGACCTGCACCTGGGCGCCATCGGGAAGCTTGCGCACGATGTCGTAGAGCATATGGGCGGGCGCGGTGGCCGAGCCGTTGCGCAGCACGTCGGCAGGCAGGCCTTCGACGATCTCGATATCCAGGTCGGTGGCGGTGAGCTTGAGCTGGCCCTTGGCCGCCTCGATCAACACGTTGGACAGGATCGGAATGGTATTGCGGCGTTCCACCACGCTTTGCACATGGTTCAGCGCCTTGAGGAATGCGCCGCGTTCGACGTTGATTTTCATCGTTCTACCGCCCGGTTAGCGGACACGTTTTCCGGCGCCCCAGCTGGCCCGAAAATGTCCATTTTTCTTGTGTTTGGGATGGCCGCAAACGGCCCCAAGACTCAAGGCCCAGACCATAGCAGAAAGCTGGGTTTCAAGCCAAAAAAAACAGGCGGAAAACCGGAGTTTCCCGCCCATTTTGGACCATGAAATTGTTGGGTTTTTGGGCCTAGATTTCGGGCCTGCGCTGAAGCATCTGGCTGAGGAAGTCCACCTCCTGGCGGAACAGCGCATCCTCGACAATCAGGGCCTCGATGCGGCGGCAGGCATGCAGCACCGTGGTGTGGTCGCGGCCCCCGAAACGCCGCCCGATTTCGGGCAGGGAACGGGTGGTCAGCTTGCGCGACAGGTACATGGCGACCTGGCGCGGCCGGGCAACCCGGCGGGCGCGCTGGGGCGAATGGAAGTCCTTCACGTCCAGCTTGTAGAACTCGGCGGTCTTCTTCTGGATGTCCTCGATCGAGGTCTTGGCGCCGGGGCCGGCGCGCAGGCCGACCGCTTCCTCGGC
>CANCMM010000144.1:0-5597 GCA_947379335.1 Alphaproteobacteria bacterium
GGATCGCGGGTTGGCGGGCGGGTTCAATTCCAGCATCGTGCGCGCCGCCCGCGAAAAGATTGCGGCGCTGATCGCCGACGGCAAGGACGTCAAGATCATCACCATCGGCCGCAAGGCGCGCGACCAGCTGAAGCGCGCCTATGCCAACCGCTATATCGAAAGCTATGAAGTGGGCCTGAAGGCGCCGGGCTTCGGCGTGGTCAAGCCCATCGCGAACCGCGTGCTCGACGCCTATACCAATGGCGAATTCGACGTCGTCACCCTGGTCTATTCGTCCTTCAAGTCGGTGGTCACCCAGACCCCGCGCGTGCAGCAGCTGATCCCGGCCCAGGTGGAGGCCGGCAGCGGCCCCGCGCCGTTCTATGATTACGAGCCGGACGAAGACACGATTTTGCAGGCGCTGCTGCCGCAGAACATCTCCGTCCAGATTCTCACCGCCATGCTGGAAAACCAGGCCGGCTTCTTCGCCGCCCAGATGACGGCGATGGACAACGCCACCCGCAATGCCGGCGACATGATCAAAGCTCTCACCATCCAGATGAACCGTACCCGTCAGGCGCAAATCACCAAGGAGCTGATCGAAATCATCTCCGGCGCCTCCGCAGTCTAAAAGGAAATCGTCATGACCAAGACCAATGCCAAGGGCAAACTCCTCCAGGTGATCGGCGCCGTCGTCGACGTCTCCTTCGAGAATGGCGAGCTGCCGGCGATCCTGAACGCGCTCGAAACCAAGAATGTGGACGCCAAGACCGGCAAGGAAGTCCGCCTGGTGTTCGAAGTCGCCCAGCATCTGGGTGAAAACGCGGTGCGCGCCATCGCCATGGACACCACCGAGGGCCTGACCCGCGGCCAGGAAGTGATCGACACCGGCACCCCCATCCGCGTGCCCGTCGGTCCCGCCACATTGGGCCGCATCATGAACGTGATCGGCGAGCCGATCGACGAAGCCGGTCCCATCGACCAGACCAACATGGCCTCGATCCACCGCGAAGCCCCCTCCTTCTCGGAACAGGCGGGCGCCACCGAAATCCTGGTTACCGGCATCAAGGTGATCGACCTGCTGTGCCCCTACACCAAGGGCGGCAAGATCGGCCTGTTCGGCGGCGCCGGTGTCGGCAAGACCGTGACGATGCAGGAACTGATCAACAACATCGCCAAGGCTTACGGCGGCTACTCAGTGCTGGCCGGCGTGGGCGAGCGTACCCGCGAAGGCAACGACCTCTATCACGAGATGATCGAGTCCAACGTCAACGTCGACCCCAAGAAGAACGGTTCGACCGAAGGTTCCAAGTGCGCCCTGGTCTATGGCCAGATGAATGAGCCGCCGGGCGCCCGTGCCCGCGTGGCGCTGACCGGCCTGTCCGTCGCCGAATATTTCCGCGATGTCGAAGGCAAGGACGTGCTGCTGTTCATCGACAACATCTTCCGCTTTACCCAGGCCGGTTCGGAAGTCTCCGCGCTGCTGGGCCGTATCCCGTCGGCGGTGGGTTACCAGCCGACCCTGGCGACCGAGATGGGCAACCTGCAGGAACGCATCACCTCCACCAACAAGGGTTCAATCACCTCGGTGCAGGCGATTTACGTGCCGGCCGACGACTTGACCGACCCGGCGCCCGCCGCATCCTTCGCCCACTTGGACGCCACCACCGTGCTGTCGCGCGACATCGCCGCCCAGGCGATTTTCCCGGCGATCGACCCCCTGGACTCCACCTCGCGCATTCTGGACCCGCAGGTGATCGGCGAAGAACATTACACCGTGGCCCGCCGCGTGCAGGAAGTGCTGCAGTCCTACAAGGCGCTGAAGGACATCATCGCCATTCTGGGCATGGACGAACTGTCGGAAGACGACAAGCTGACCGTGGCGCGCGCGCGCAAGATCAGCCGCTTCTTCAGCCAGCCCTTCTTCGTGGCGGAGCAGTTCACCAACACGCCCGGCAAGTTCGTCGAACTGGCCGACACCATCCGCAGCTTCAAGGCGATCGTGGACGGCGAGTATGACCACTTGCCCGAGCAGGCCTTCTACATGGTCGGCCCGATCGAGGAAGCCGTCGCCAAGGGCGCGAAGATGGCAGCCGAAACCTCGAAGGCCGCTTAAGCATGGCCGAGAAGATCGCCTTCGACCTGGTCTCGCCGGAGCGGCTTTTGCTGTCGGTGCAGGCCGATATGGTCACCGTGCCCGGCACCGAAGGCTATATGGGCGTGATGGCGGGCCATGCGCCCCTCGTCTCGACCCTGCGCGCCGGCATGATCGACGTACAGATCGACGGCAAGGATGACCGCTATTTCATCCGCGGCGGCTTTGCCGAGATCAGCCCGACCAAGATCACGGTGCTGGCCGAGGAAGCCATCCCCATGACCGAGATGGACCTGGCGGTGCTGGACCAGCGCATTAGCGATGCCCAGGAAGACGAAATCACCGCCAAGGCCGATACGGACCGCCAGAAGGCGGCGCAGATGGTCGACGACCTGAAACTGGTTCGGGCCGCCTTTTAGGCCCTTTCCGCCCCACCCATAGGCCAACCCGGGGACCGCACCGTTTTGGCGCTGGCCCGGGCTTTTGCTATAAAGCGCAATCGAAGCACCGGCTTGCCGGGGAGTGTCAGTATTATGACGGTCGCACCCGTCTACAAACAGGGCTGGACCATGGACGACGTCCATTGGTCATTGTTCGACCCCTCCAAGGTCGATCCCATGATGCTGTGCGCCGTGAAGGCCGCGGCACTGGTCGAATACAACGCACCCGATTACGTCTCCTATCTCAAGCGGGTCTTTGCCGGCGCCGGCGAGGACACCATGGCGGCGCTGGAGCAGTGGGGCCGCGAAGAAGCCCAGCATGGCCGCGCCCTGGGGCGTTGGGCCGAGATTGCCGATCCCAGCTTCAACCTGGAAGACGCTTTTGTCCGCTTCCGCAAGGGCTATACCCCCGCCCACTTCGCCGCGCCCGAGGTGGGCTCGATCCGTGGCTCCCGCCGTGGCGAAATGGTCGCCCGCTGCGTGGTGGAATCGGGGACCTCGTCTTATTACTCGGCCATCCGGGACGCCTCGGAAGAACCGGTGCTGAAGGAAATCGCCGGCCGCATCGCCGCCGACGAGTACCGTCATTACAAGCTGTTCTACGACACGCTGAATGCCCAGGCCGAACCGGACATCAGCTTCTGGAAGAAGCTCTGGATCGCGCTGGGCCGGGTGCGGGAAAGCGACGATGACGAGCTCGCCTTCTCCTATTACTGCGCTAATGTACCGCCTGAGAAAGAGGCGATAACCCCTTATAAGCGCAAGAAATATAACCGCCTTGCCGGCCAGGCCAGCATGACGGTCTACCACCGTCATCATGTCCAGAAGCTGGTGCAGATGGTGATCAAGGTGGTGGGCGCCAACCCGCATGGCTGGCTGGCCGACCTTGCGGGGGCGCTGCTGTGGCGCCGCCTCTCTGCCAAAAGCGCCTAGGCAGTCCTTACGCCCTCATTGCTTGCCGCGCGCCGCAACCAGGCCTTGGCGCCCGATCGTTTCTGCCATCCCGTCGACAATATCGCTTTGCTGGAAGACCAGGCTTTTGTCGGCCCCCATCTTGTAGAGGCCCGTCAGATAGGCGAGATCGACCGCCGTCATTCCCTCCACCCTGTGATCGCAGTCCGGCGCCATCATGTTCACGACGCTGGGCAGTTTCTGGCAGGTGTCCAGCGAGTCGAGCTGGGTCAGCGCCAGCATGGTGATGTAATCGGCGAGCCTGACAAAATCCTGCCCCGCCAGTTTTTTGGTATCGACGGTGATGATGATGTGATGAAAACCGCTCCGCGTGCCCTCTTGGATGCGGTTTCCCGTAACCCGGGCATAGCTGGCATCGGGCATATAGATGGGATCGCGGTTTCCCATGATCCCGATGGCCGTGAAATTCGACATGCTGCTGCCGGTGCCCAGGCGCCGGGCGCTGTCCACCCGCCGCATGCCGTCCAGGTCCACGGTTTCCGTCGCGTACCAAGCCTGGATGGGATGGGTGACGGTCGCCAGTTCCTCCCTGAGGGCGTTGCTTTCGGCGTAGCCCAGATAGTCGGGATCATGCTTGCGGACATTGTCCAGCAGTTCCTGCGGCGCGGTGGTGAAGACGATTTCGATGTTGGCGGTACAGGATGTCGACGCGTTGACCGGTGCGCCGGCCGCCGCCGCGATCGCTTTCATCCGCGCCGTGACAAAACCCGTCGACGCCGGCACTTGCCCTACCACGACCGGGCATATCCCGGTCTCCCAGCGCGGGATCTTTCCCGCCAGCTTGGTCGGCCTGGCAAAGGCTTTCGTAAAGCTTGCGAACGCCTCATGCGACCTGGCAACCGTCAGGGTGACGTTGTCCTGCCCCGATGCTGCAAGAATGGAAACCAGTAGAGCGGCAATGGCGGTGCGAACCATGTTCCGAATGCCCCGGATGGCCCTGTTCCAAGGCCATCCTCTCACCTTTCGGAACGGCTGTTAAGGGTGGCTATTCGACGGGCTCGAACGCGCCGGTCTTGGGACTGCGCACCAGGAGTTTGCCCGAGGCGACGCCGAAAAAGGCGCCGTGCAGCGACAGCTCGCCCTTCTCCACCGCCCCCTTCACAAAGGGGAAGGTCATCAGGTTCCGCAAGGATAGCTCCACGGAGGCGAATTCCAGCTGCCGCAGATAGGTGTCGGTCTCGCCCTTGGGCTCCGTCACCGCGTCCGCCGCCGGCGCGATCTGGCTCATCCAGCGGCCGATGAAGTCCGATGACGACAGTGGCGCATCTTCGCTGACAAAGGCGCGGATGCCGCCGCAAAAGGCATGACCCAGGACTACGATGTGCCGCACTTTCAAAGCGCGGACCGCGAACTCCAGCGCCGCGCTGGTGCCATGCTGGTGGCTGGGATCTTCCTCGGATGGCGGCTCGTAGCGCGGCACCAGGTTGGCGACGTTGCGCGCCACCAGGATTTCGCCCGGCGCGGCGTCAAAGATCACTTCGGGCGACACGCGGCTGTCGACGCAGCCGATCACCATGATCGATGGCGATTGCCCGGAGCCCGCCAGGTTCTGGTAGCGGCCGCGTTCCACCGCGAACCGCCCTTCCAGGAAGGCGCGATAGCCCTTTGTCAGTCTTTCGGGAAACACAGGATCAAGCCTTCCGCTTGACCATCATCTGCTTGATTTCGCCGATCGCCTGGGCCGGGTTCAGGCCCTTGGGACAGGTATTGGCGCAGTTCATGATGGTGTGGCAGCGATACAGGCGGAAGGGATCCTCCAGGTTATCCAGCCGCTCGCCGGTTTCCTCGTCGCGGCTGTCGATCAGCCAGCGATAGGATTGCAGCAGCGCCGCCGGTCCCAGATAGCGTTCGGAATTCCACCAATAGCTGGGGCATGACGCCGAGCAGCTGGCGCACAGGATGCATTCATACAGCCCGTCCAGCTTGGCGCGGTCTTCCGGCGACTGTTTCCATTCCTTTTCCGGCTCCGCGGTCGAGGTGCGCAGGAACGGCTGGATGGACGCATACTGGGCATAGAAATTGGTCAGGTCCGGCACCAGGTCTTTCACCACCGGCATGTGCGGCAAGGGATAGACGCTGACCGCGCCGGAGCAGTCATTGATCGCCTTGGT
>CANCMM010000145.1:0-5586 GCA_947379335.1 Alphaproteobacteria bacterium
ACCTTGTAGCGCGCCGCGACCGGGGCATAGCGCACCCCCTCGATGATCTCGCGAATGTCGTCGATGCCGGTGCGCGACGCGGCGTCCATTTCCTGAACGTCCACATTGCGCGATTCGGAAATCGAAACGCAGGGCTCGCACACCCCGCAAGGCTGGATGGTGGGCTGGGTGTTCTTGCCGTCGGCGCCGATGCAGTTCAGGGCGCGGGCGATGATACGCGCGGTGGTGGTTTTTCCCACCCCGCGCACGCCGGTCAGCATGAAGGCATGGGCGATGCGGCCGGTGGCAAAGGCGTTGGACAGGGTGCGCACCAGCGCTTCCTGCCCGATCAGGCCGGTGAAATCGGTGGGGCGGTATTTGCGCGCCAATACGCGGTAGGGCTGGGCGGGCGCCGGGGTTTTTGCCATGGCGGGACTATAGCAAGCGCTTCTCATAACGGGGCGGTTTTTGCGCGCAAAATCTGGGGAAAGTCCCCTGGCCGCTCGCCCAAGCTCGCGGCGTTCGCCCCCATGTCCACTGGACATGCTCACGCCTGGCGGCGCCGAGGTCTAACGGTGGAAGCCGGCGACCCGCAGCAGATTCGGTATGGCTGCTACCTTCCGGTCCTGACCAGGTTAGCGAGTGCTGCGCCCGCCGACTTCCGGGCGGGGATATAGGATTTCCCGTGGAAAAATGCGAGTCGTGGCGGATGAGCCCCATGGCATTTTCCGGCAGTCCCCTGGACCGGGCCAGCTATAACCGCGCCGATGCCGTCTGGCTGGCGGCACAGGCGGCCAAGGGCCTGTTCTTGCCCTTCTGGCAGAACCGCCCCCTTGTCGCCGGAAACCGCGCCGGCTTCCTGCCTTGGCGCGGCGAATGGGAGGGCACCCCTTGCGTCTTCCTCGGCCTCGACGGCAATCAGCCGCTGTTCGCTGTCGATCTGGTGAGCGACAGTGAACCGGTGCTGGAGGGCGGCGCCTTTCAGGAGATGCGCGCGGCAGCCTTTGTCCTGCGCAAACGCGACACCGCCATCGCCGGCCAGGCCAAGGCGCTGCTGGACTGGCACAAGCGCCACGGCTTCTGCCCCAACTGCGGAACCGTCACGCAGATGTGCGATGGCGGTTATCGCCGTATTTGTCCCCAGTGCGGCGCTGAACATTTCCCACGCACCGACCCGGTGGTGATCATGCTGCCGATTTTCGGCGATGAATGCCTGGTGGGCCGCAACCAGCGCTTCCCGCCCCAGCTTTATTCCGCCTTCGCCGGTTTCATGGAGCCGGGCGAGAGCATGGAAGAAGCGGTGCACCGTGAACTGCGCGAGGAAGTGAACCTGAAGACCGGCACCGTCACCTATCACGCCACCCAGCCCTGGCCGTTTCCGTCTTCCCTGATGCTGGGATGCTATGCCCAGGCGTTGAGTCGCGATTTCACGATCGACCGCAACGAGATCGAAGATGCGCGCTGGCTGACAAAGGAGGAAGTGCGTACGCGCCTGGCAAGCGGCATCGAAGACGAGATGAAGCTGCCGGTCACCATCGCCATTGCCCATCACCTGCTGAAAGACTGGGCGGGGTGATGATTTGCTGATTATTTTTTCTTTTTCGCGCCGATGCCCTTGGCGGCAACTTGAAGTAGCGAGCTGCTGACTTCCGCTAGCCGGTGCACGTCCACCACCATCTCCATGACGATCGATACCTTGTTGTCGCCAAGCGGCGTGATGGAGGTGACTTTAACGGTACTGGCGGGTGTGCTCATGGGATGGACTGTATCCCGGCGTACCGTTTTGGCAATGCTCCAGCGCCAGCAGGCTCAGGGCATGTCTTCGCGGAAGGGCGATGCGGGGTACACGCCCATGACGCTCATCTTCGCCGTCTGGAATTCCAGTTCCTGCAACGCAGCGGCGACGTTCGGCTCATCGGGATGGCCCTGAATGTCGGCATAGAACTGGGTGGCATTGAACGAACCGCCCAGCTGGTAGCTTTCCAGCTTGGTCATGTTCACGCCATTGGTGGCGAAAGCGCCCAGCGCCTTGTAGAGCGCGGCCGGCGCGTTCTTCACCTGGAAGATGAAGCTGGTCACCACCTTGCCCTTGTTGGGCGCGCGCTCGTCCTGGCGCGACATGATCAAGAAGCGCGTGGCGTTGTGATGTTGGTCTTCGACATCGGCCTGCAAAATCTTCAGGCCATAGAATTCCGCCGCCAAAGTGGAGGCGATGGCCGCCGCGCTTTTGTCGCCCAGCTCGGCGATGTGCTTGGCGGAGCCAGCCGTATCATACCAGTTGTGCGCCACCAGCTTGCGGTCCCGCAAAATCGCGCGGCACTGGGCCAGCGCCGGCGCCTGGCTGTAAACGCTTTTGATGTCTTCCAGCTTCGAGTCCCTCAACCCCAGCAACTGGTGATGAATGGGCAGGAAATGCTCGCCCACGATATGCAGGCCCGAATCCGGCAGCAGATGATGAATGTCGGCGATGCGGCCGATCAGCGAATTTTCCACCGGGATGATGACCAGGTCGGTGTCGCCGGTTTTCGCCGCCTCGATGGCATCTTCGAAAGTCGGTTTGGGAATGGCGGCGGCGTGCGGCACCGCTTCGCGTGCCGCCAGATTGGCATAGGCGCCCGGTTCGCCCTGAAAGGCGACGCGTTTTGCATTGGCGATGGTCTTGATCACGACAGCAGCTTCCGGGCCCGTTCCAAATCGGCGGGAGTATCGACAGACAAAGGCGCTTCGTCCACACGCGCCACCGCAATGCTCATGCCCGCTTCCAGCGCCCGCAGCTGTTCCAGCTTCTCGCGGCTTTCCAGCGGCGAGGGCGGCAGGGCGACAAAGCTTTCCAGCGCCTCGCGGCGGTAGGCGTAAAGCCCGACATGATGATAGAGCGCGCCTTCGCCGCCCGGCGCGGTGGTACGGGTGAAATACAGCGCCCGGCCCAGCCGCTCATCGGCGTCCCAGGCCACCACCGCCTTGACCACCGCGGGGTTGGTTTCGTCGGCGGCATTGTCGATGGGGGCGGCCAGGGTGGCGATATCGGCCCCTGATTTGGCCAGGGCATCGACGACGGTCTTGAGCTGACCCGGGTCCAGGGCCGGCAGGTCGCCCTGCAGGTTCACCACCACGTCATGCGCGCCCTTGGGGTCGACAGCCTTGAGCGCCGCCCAGATCCGGTCGGAGCCCGAGGCCAGGTTTGGGTCCGTCAGGACCGCCCGCCCCCCCGCCTTTTCCACGCAACGGACAATCTCTTCCTCGCCCGCCGCCACCACCACCGGCCCCAGGCCGGCCGCCATCGCCCGGGCCCAGACCCGCACGATCATGGGCTGGCCCGCGATATCGGCCAGCGGCTTGCCCGGCAGCCGCATCGAGGCCATCCGGGCGGGGATCAAAAGGACTGGGTTCATAACGGTTCCATCGCCTGCGCCTCTTTAGGCCGGGAATGGCGCTAAGGCCAGCTACCGCCTACAAATTATGCGACGCTTCGCCGCAATGACGTGGGGGCGGCGGCGGGTAATGTCGCCCCGTATTTTGCCGGGACCAGCCCGGCTTTGGGGAGAGCCATGGATTCCTTCGAGTGGAACAAGATCATCGGTGCCGTTCTGGGCACGGCGATCTTCATCTTCGTCGTCCGCGTCGTGGCCGAAAATATCTATGAGCCCGAAAAGCCGGCCAAGCCCGGCTATGTCGTGGAAGGCGTGGTCGAGACTCCGGCCGGTGGCGCCCCCGCCGCGCCCGTCGCGGAAACCCTGCCCGATTGGGGCACCGTGCTGGCCAAGGCCGACGTCGCCGCGGGCAAGGCCACCTCCGCCAAATGCGAAGCCTGCCACGACACCTCCGCCGCCAAGACCACCAAGATCGGACCGCCGCTGTTCGGCGTGGTGGACCGCGCCCGCGCCTCGATCGCCGGCTTCTCCTATTCCGGCGCCATAAAGGGCAAGCCGGGCAATTGGACCTATGACGAGCTGTTCAAGTTCATCAAGTCGCCGCAGGCCGACATCCCCGGCACCAAGATGAGCTTCGCCGGTATCTCCAAGATCGACGACCGCATCAACCTGATCGCCTTCCTGCGCAGCAATGCCGATGCGCCCGCCGCGATCCCTGCGCCCAAGCCCGCTGCCGCACCCGCCGCTGCCGCTCCGGCAGCCGGCGCCGCTCCGGCTGCCGCCGATGGCGCGCCGGTCAAGGGTCCGAGCGGTCCGGCCTCACCGCCCCCCGCGCCCAAGGCCAACTAACGGATCGTGTCAGGACTGTCGGGCAAGCCCAATGTCCTGTTCCTGTTGCCGCCGGGATGGGATGCGCTGAGCAAGGCGCTGTTCGGCCATGCCGCCTTCAACAGCTTTCTGCACGGCAAGGACCATTACGCCCCGCAACAGATCGACTATTTTGTCGGCTTCCGTCCACCGCACGGATTCTTGAAAGGCCTGCCGCGCCTCAAAGCGATCTTCTCGCTGGGCGCCGGCGTGGACGGCTTTCTGCGCGATCCGGAATTTCCCCGCCACCTGCCGGTGGTGCGCTTCGTCGACGAGACCCTGCAGCGGGAGATGGCGCAGTACGTCACCATGCACTGCCTGATCATCCATCGTCACCAGCGCGCGTTTGACGCCGCGCAAAAGGAAGGTGCATGGCGCCAGCGCATGCTGTCTCGCCCCAGCCGCGATGTGCGCATCGGTATCCTGGGCATGGGCGACATCGGCGCGGTGACGGCCGAGCGGTTGCAGATGTTCGACTTCCAGGTGTTCGGCTGGAGCCGCAGCCGCAAGACGGTGCCCGGTGTCACCAGCTTCGCCGGCCAGCAGGAACTGCCGCAGTTTCTCGCCCAATGCGACATCATGGTGTGCATGCTGCCGCTGACGCCGGAAACCGAAGGGATTCTGGATGCCAAGCTGTTCGCGGGATTGCCGCAAGGCGCCTGGGTGATGAATGTGGGCCGCGGCGGCCATTGCAAGGAAGAGGATCTGGTGGCGGCGCTGGACAGCGATCATCTGGACGGCGCGGTGCTGGACGTGTTCCAGACCGAGCCCCTGCCCGAGGGCCATGTGCTGTGGGCCCATCCCAAGGTGACGGTGACGCCGCATATCGCCGGTATCACCGATCCGCGCAACGCATCGGCTTTTGTGGTGGACTGCATCACACGCGCCGAGACCGGCGCACCGTTCAAGAACGTCGTGGATTTGAACCGGGGCTACTGATGTCTGTGGCCAGCCGGATCAAGGATGCCGCGGCAGAGCTGTTCATCAGCGCCGAGCGGCGCGGCGCGTTCCGCAAGCTGCCGGCCTTTGAACGGAACTTAAGCGAATATCCCGAATTGGACGTACTGCGGCAGAACTATCCGATGATCCGCGCCGAGTGCGAACAGCTGATCCAAAGCCAGTTGCGTATTCCCGGCATGGAAGAACTGACCAGCTACACCTCCGGCGGCATCCACCAGATCGCCTGGAAGAGCTTCATGTTCAAGTCGGGCACCTTCATCGAAGAAAATTGCGCCCTGGCGCCCAAGACCGCCGCGCTGCTGCGCGGCATTCCTGGCGTCTATACCGCCTTCTTCTCGGTGCTGGAGCAGGGCCAGCACATCAAGGCGCATTGGGGCTATTGGAAGGGCTTCGTGCGCTATCACCTGGG
>CANCMM010000146.1:0-5551 GCA_947379335.1 Alphaproteobacteria bacterium
AGAAACAGGTCGGCCTGCGCCTGGCGACCCAGATGGCGGGCAAAACTTTCCATCCGGCCGGCGAAATGAATGCGATGCGGGTCGATACCGCGCGCGGCCGCCTCGCCGCGGAATCGTTCATTCATCGCCGGCGTGCCATCGCGAAGCCAGAGCACACTGCCGGGCACAGACCGCAACAGCCGCATCCAGACGTCATACATCTGCGGCCTTATCTTGTGATTGGAATTGAAGCAGCAAAACACAAAGGCATCGGCGGGAAGCCCCAATTCTGCGCGGCTGACCGCCTCCGGTTCCGGAAGCATGGTGTCACTCGGCCAGAAGGAGCCGGGCAACTGAACAATCTTTTCCGTCATGGCCGGGCCCAGCTCGAAGGGTGTCACATGGGCATCCCCGATAATGTAATCGACAAATTCGGCGCCGGTGGTTCCGGCATATCCCAGATAGGTCGCGATGACGGGGGCTGGACGATATTTCAGGATCGCCGGGCGCCACCCCATCGTCTGTCCATTGAGGTCAACCAGTATGTCTATCTCGGCTTCGCGGATAAGCGCTGCAGCTTCGCGACTGCCGATGTGACCGATGTCGAAAAACCGGTCGCAGGCCTTAACGATGCGATGGTGCATTGTGCTGTCGTCCCCTCGTCCGGTGGACAGGCCGACAACTTCAAAACGCGCACGGTCATGGCGCTCCAGCAATCCCACCACCTGGGCCGCAACCGGATGGTCGCGAAAATCCGACGACAGATAGCCGATCCGGATCTTGTCGTGCTGATAGACGCCCGCCGCCATGGGCGCGATGACGGCATCGCCCAATTCGGTATCCGCCAGGCTGCGCCGGGTGGTGAGTTCTGCGCAGCGTCTCTGCAGCAATGGATCATCGCTCAGAGCCAGAAAAGTCAGCGGCGGAACGGCCGCCGAGCCGTCCTGAATGGCAGAAATCAACCGGGGAAGAAGCCGTTCAACTGTTCCCCAATCACAGGCGCGCAAGGCCGCCGCCGCCAGGCATCCCGGTATATCGCCATGGTTCGGCGCGATCTCCAACGCCCTGGCCAGCATCTGCCCCGCCTCATCGAAGCGCTTCAGCGCGAGCAGCATGAGGCCGGCATTGTAGAGAGCCCGCGGATCGGAGGGCCGCAGTTGCAGCACGCGCATGGCGCTGTCCAGCCCTTCTTCGGTGCGCCCCA
Source organism: Alphaproteobacteria bacterium (assembly GCA_947379335.1). Taxonomy (GTDB): domain Bacteria; phylum Pseudomonadota; class Alphaproteobacteria; order Micropepsales; family Micropepsaceae; genus Rhizomicrobium. Next base: position 1,184 of record CANCMM010000146.1, read on the forward strand.
AAGCCTGCAAGACCCCCGCGCGATTGTTCCAGGCATCCGCTATCGCGGGAAATCTCGCAACAAGTCCATCCAGGACTGCCAGCGCGTCCCGCCAGCGCTGCAATTGCGCCAGTGCGGTCGCCTGATTGTACAAGGCTGCAACATGGCCAGGTTCGATTTCCACGCAATGTGCATAAGCTTGGACGGCCTCTTCCAGGCGGCGCAGCATGACCAATGTGTTCCCGCGGCCATAGTGAACGGCCGCAACGCGCGGCGCCATCTGTAACGAAACATCGAAGGCGGCCAACGCGCCCGCGAAATCTCCGGCATTGTGCAGGCTTGTGCCCGTGCGATAACTCTCTTCCGCAGCGCTCATCATTTTCGGTGCATGCCTTTAAATCCGGCCGTTCCATGCCGGGCCATTCCTATACCGAAGCGCTGAACTTCCCAACATTCCACTGGACCGAATCTTTGCCCCATGACCTAATAGGGCTGCATACGAAGGCGCACCTTCCTATGCATGTAAAATTCCGGGGTGGAGTCGTAATGAAAAGGCTTGTTGCATTCGTCGTTCTGGGAGGCGCACTTCTGGTCCCGCCGGCGCTGGGCGATACGCGTGACGACGTTTATGCAGCGGCGCAGCGTTGCCGCATTCTCCAGGACGATCGTGCCTGGCTGGAATGCATCTACGGGGCCCAGCAGCCGATGCGCGCAAGATTGGGGCTGCCCCCTGCGACGGAAGTTCAGCAACGCCTTGTCCCCTCGGCCGGTTCGTCGCCTGCCCTGGCAACCGCCCCGCAAAGAGCGCTCCCCGTTCAACAGCCCCAGCCTTCGGTGCATCACCGGGCGAGTATCATGCAAATTCTAACCGGCAGCGCGCCCCCCGTGGCGGTTTCCGTCCTCGCATCCGTCCAGTATGACGGCGAGAACGCCTTTGTCGCCACCTTGCAGAACGGTCAGGTCTGGCGGCAAGTCAACGGGCTCGGCGCAAGGGCCCCGCTGAAGGTCGGAACCAGGATAACCATCACACCGGGCGCCATGGGCAGTTACAATCTGAAGGCGGGCGACACATCCCACACCTACAAGGTTGAGCTGAAATCGTAAGCCCGGCTTGGCGGCAGTCTCGGTATGTGACGACGGTGGCAGTCGTCGCGCCTTGTTCCATTTTTTCAAAATCGATAATGTCGGCATGCAAGGCGAATGCCTCGCATATCGCAGGCTTGGGCTAAGGGACGGAACAACTATGGCGATTTCTCATGAAGTATATTCGCTGTTTGTCGAACCGTATTTTAGGGCGAACATCTCAGGCGTCATCAGCCCGGAGCAGATCAAATTCATCCAGGGCCTGAAGATGGTCAACAACATGGAGAATTTGATCTCGGAGAATCTTTATATTTTCGAGGAGCCAGAACTCAAGAGCATCAAGGATGCGATTCAGGAAATACTGGATGTTTATGCCCGCGAAGTCCTGTGCATCGAGCAGAAACTCTACGTGACCCAGTCCTGGTCGCTGACCAACAATCCCGGCATCGGCATGCACGGTCATTCGCATTCCAATTCCATACTCTCCGGCTCGCTCTATTATTGTGAACTGCCCGCACCGACAGCGAGCATGGTCTTCACCCGGCACGTCAACTATCAGCAGATAGATCTCGCGCCGGATGCCAACAAGCGCAATATCTACAACACGCCGATAAACCGGGTCATTCCCAAACAGAACGACGTCATTCTGTTTTCCTCGCGCCTGACCCACATGGTCGAGCCGAACTCGTCGGGCCAGCAGCGGCATTCCATCGCGTTCAACACATTCGTCAAGGGCAAATTGGGCAACTATCGCGACGTCTCGGAACTGGCACTTTAGTCCATGCCGTCCGGCGCATGTGACAGCCGCGAAGATCGGAGAAAAGACATGGCCAGCGAACCGAGCAGACGCGCGATCATGGTTGGCGCGGCAGGAACAGGCGCATTGCTCGCGGCTCGCGCGGCGGCGAAACCTTATGCGGCTGGGAAGAACACCCCCCTGGGCTCGGCTGAAATCAAGATCACCAACATTGAAAGCTTCGACATCCAGTTGCCCCAGATGCAGGGCAGCAACGCCTTTCTGCCGACCTATCGCGGCATGACCCCAGGGCGCAACAATGTGGTCAAGATTTCCACCGACGCCGGAGTCGCAGGCTATTCTTTTCTCGGCGCAACGCTCCATGAAGTGCCCAATGCCGCCGCATTGCTGGTCGGCAAGAACCTGTTTGCCGTTGATGCCTATCTTCCCCGCGGCCTGCTGAACTGGCCCGCCGTCGAGGAAGCCATGTGGGACGCGATTGGCCGGGCAGCAGGCCAGCCGCTGTGCCGGCTTCTAGGCGGTGCGAAGCTTGAAACAATGCCGGTCTACCTGACCTATGTGTGGCCGGTACCGGAAGATCAGGTCCCAGCGAAGGCGCAGGCCGATCAGGCCAGGCTGGTGCGCGAGGCCGGCTTCAAGGCCATGAAGATCCAGATGATGCGCACCGAGTACCGGCAAGATGTCGAAGCGACAGCGCAAATGCTGGCAGCCGGCGGATCGGGATTTCGCGTCATGGTGGACCGCACCGCAGGCGCCAAGGGCCTTTGGACCTATGATCAGGCGCTCTCGGCCGCCAGGGCATTGGCGGCGGCCGGGGTCTATTGGCTGGAAGAGCCCCTGGCGCGCGACGACTATGACGGCCCTGCACGACTGCGCCAGGAAGTCCCCGGTTTGATCATTACCGGCGGGGAAGGGTGGAAGGGTTTGGCGTCGTTCCGCAAAAGCCTTGAACACGGCACCTATGGCATATTGCAGCCGGAGATGCGGACGTGCGCCGGCCCCCTGACAATGCGCAAGATCGGAGCGATGTGTGAAGCCTGGGATATTCCCATCGCACCCCATGCGGCTACCGGCCTGGCACTGGCAGGTCGTCTTCAGGTTTCAGCGGCGATGGGATCCCTCATCCAGGAAATTGGCGTGCTTGAGCCCGGCGCTTTTCCCTGGGATGTCTGGGATGCTTATCGGCCAATTTTCCACGGCGCCTCTCCCTTCAGCTTCCAGGATGGTGCAATCGTGGTGCCTCAACATCCCGGCCTCGGCCTTAATGTCGATGAAAAGGCTCTGGAGAAGTATCGCGTGCCTGGTTTCGAGAGGCGGGGCGCACTTGGCATTTCTCCCGTTTAGCGGGCAGTCCTTGGTGATACCCCGGGACGGCCAATGGGATGAAGAGGGTCGGACAGAGTATGGTTGGCGTCTTTTACAACCACACTCCCCGGAACTGCTCTAGCTGGTAGTACCTGGTGAGACGACGACGGGCGCCGGGACGATGGTGCTCCCGCCATTGGATATAACGACAGCGATAAGCGCCACCGCGCCCGCTCCGAGTACACCGAGCAAAACAGTATTGTCACCCGCTTGAGCTTGCTTCACGCCGGCAGGAGTCCCGGCCGGCAGGGGCCCCAAGTTCCCAGCCAGGGCGGCTGAGGAAGATAAGGCCAACGCCACAAAAATCGAAAGAATCCGCATCAGTCATGTCCCCTTGCTGATTTTGACCAACAGTGCATGTCGATCATAAATCAATCAAGCTCAGTCATCACCGACGCGTCTCACTTAGTGAGAGGCCATTCAGCACTTCTTCCAATGCGGCGCGAGGAGAACATCAGGATTTGCGGCCCTATCCATGGGCAGCAGACATCCGAGGAGTTCATTTACTGAGAGGGCAACGCACTCGCGTCCTGAATTTTCGGACGGGAATGCGCATTCTGCAAAATGCTTTCAGGGCGTCGTGGGCATCACCGGCGGCTGTGGTGAGGTGATTCCGATGAAAAGCCAATGGCTGTAGTTCGGGTTCTGTTTCCATCCCGGCTTGCAGCCGCAGTCACTCAAAAATTTCCAGAGGGTTTCTTTGGACCTCGATCTGACTTGACTATCCGTCACGCGTTTGGCATCCCGGTCTGCCGCAAGCGCCTGCATGTCCGCCGCGTAAACCTCAAACGCATCCATCTTCGTCAAGTTGATGGTCCTGGCGAACCCGCGTTCGGCAGTCAATTGGCAAGCTTGCCACTCGGAATAGTTCTTAAATTCTTTCGCAGTCCATCTGGTTTTGCAGGCGACCGTCTCCTGCTGCAGTCCGGCGGCAGCCCTTGGCATGATGGATCTGTCGTAGTCGTCTGCGCAACCTGCCAGCGTCAGCACAGAGATCGTGATTGTCAGGATGCGACTCATGCTTGTGCCTCTCATCTTCGATCAGCTCCACGACCTCGCCATTATAAACTCGGCCCTAAACCCCCGCAACTCAGCATTCAGCCAAACTGTGACAGTGTCCGAACTGCAGCACTGGTGCAGTCTGACCCAGGGTTGCGTGTCAGTGCCGCCTATGTCTTGCGGTG
>CANCMM010000147.1:0-5537 GCA_947379335.1 Alphaproteobacteria bacterium
CGACCAGTTCCTGCTGGCGCGCCTGCTCGAAATCATTGCGGGCATGGATGGCGCCGCCGTCGAAGATGCTCTGCAGGATCGAGGCGCCGATGCTGAAGGCGAAGCCCGCCGGGTTGAACAGGTTGGACAGCTGCGACACAGGACCATAACCGGCGCTGCCGGTCAGGCTGAGCGACGGGAAGTACAAGGTGCGCGCCGCGTCCACGCTGGCATGGGCCGAAAACAGGTTGGCTTCGGCCTGGGCGATGGACGGATTGCGCAGCAGCAGTTCCGACGGCATGCCGGGCTGCACCATAGGCGGTGCGATGCCGTCCAGGTTCTGCGCCTTGATGTCATAGCCTTCGGGTGCGCGGCCCAGCAGGATCGCCAGCGCATAGCGGGCTTCCTTTTCGGATTCGATATAGCCGGGCAAGGTGGATTCCTGCTGCGCCAGGAGGGCCTGTTGTTCGGCCAGGTCCAGGTTGGACGACACGCCGCTGTTCACCTTGGCCTGGGTGATCGCCAGGATGCGCTTGGCGGCGGCGATGTTGGCGTTGGCGATGGCGATGCGTTCGCGGAAGGCCAGGATAGTGAAATATTCGTCGGCCACCTGCGAAGCGGTGGAGATGCCGACCACGGCGGCGGCATAGCGCTGGGCGCGCAGGTCTTCGCGCGCGGCCTTCAGGTCCAGATACTGGGTGCCGAAGAAGCCCTGCTGATAGGAGGACGTCAGGCCGGCGGTGAAGGCGTTGCGGGCGCGCGGGATGGCGGAATTGCCGCCGCTGCGGGTGCCGCCGATGGAGCCGTTCAGGGTGGGGAACAGCGCCGCCAAAGCGATACCGTCATTGGCTTCGGCCTGCAGCACACGGGCCGCGGCGACGGCGATGTCGAGATTTTCCTTCTGCGCCGTGTCTTCCAGTGGCGACAGTTCTTCGGCGCCATACTTGGACCACCAGTCATTCTGGGGCCAGACGGGCGCGCTGCTGGCCATCGGCGCGGTGAAGCCCGGGGGCACGTCGCCGGGACGGTCCAGGGGGGTCGGATTGGCAGTGCAGGCCGCGATGCTGACGGCAAGTACGCTGGCGCTTACGCCACGAAGAAAGGCGCCACGAAACAAGGACTTCATTGAACTCTCTTTGCCAAAATGGTGCGGCCCCGCCGCGGATTATAAATTCTATCTCTTAAGGCCCCGATACCGGCCCCGTTCCCGCAAATATGGCGGTCGGCGGCCACTAGGCAAGGCCCAAGCTGTAAAGCTTTGTCGCACTGCACCCTTTTTACGGGCTCATTGGTACGCTGGTGATGTCACAGGCGTATTTGCCGCCCGCGGGCCATTCCTCTACCAGACGGTATCTTGTAGTGCAAGATACCGTTTCGAGGTTCCAGGGTATTCCCGGCTACCGAAGTGAGGGAAATAAATGGACGGCCGGACTTGTGGCTCAACGTGGGGGGCACCTGAGCCGGTCCGACCGTCCGTAATTGGCTTGTATCCTTAAGGTGGAGCGCCGGACGGACACGAGGCCAGCCGCAAGCATCCTCCCGCGGGGCCGGGAGGTGAAGGGTTGGAGGCTTTCTAAATTGTAACGGAATGTCGTCTGCGGCCCCCACGCAAAAGTCCGGCGAAACAAATCTTTGTGACAGCGTGCCGGGTGCATTCTGGCGCCCGTAACGCCGCTGTCACGGGCAGAAGGCTGCGCAAAGAAAAAGGCCCGCGAGTCGCCTCGCGGGCCTTTGTCGGTAATCAAACGATCTTAGTAGTAGTGCGCCGAACCGGCCCAGGCGTTCTTGGCGTTCTGGCTGCGCTCCATCTCGTTGCGCTGCATGCGGGCGTTGCGCGTGGCGATGGCGCCGCGGCTGCCGTCTTCGCTCATGGCGCTATAGGTGTGCTTCTGCTGCGCATCGGTCGCCATCGCGGTCTGCTGCGGAGCGGTGGTTTCGGCGGCGAAAGCGGGGGCGGCGAACAGGGCGATGCTCGCGGCGATGATCAAGGTCTTCATGGGGTCTTCTCCTGTGTTCGTCTCTGTTCGTTCAAGACGTGACAACGAAGTAGACCCGCACACTGTTCCGCACAAGCCCTTGAAAATATTAATTTATTCTGCCTGTTCGCTGTGCGTGCTTATTTTTTGAGCCCAAAAGCGATGACATGTCCGTCATGCGTCTCAACAAAAATTTTACCCAGCGCAACCACCGGTTCGCTGAAGTGCACCCAATCGGTCAGTACCTTTCCGCTGTTCCATAGGTGCTTTCCGCTCTGCGCATCGTATGCATAGAGCGTCATGTTGCCGACCGGCGTGGAACGCAGCACCGCGCTGACGTCATAGGGCATGCGCGGATCGCCCGGCTTGGCGCCGTTCTGCAGCGCCTGGCCGCCGGTAGACAGTGCATACACCACGCCGTTCGCCACCACCGGCGGATCGGGCATGATCATGTCGTTGCCGGTCCAGGCCGGCACGGCGGAGATCTTGCCCGCATCACTCACCACTTCGAACGCCATGATGGTGCCGTTGGGAATGGGGCCGTTGGTATTGGGGAAGGTGGGCGCGTCCTTGGACGGATGGCCCTGCATCGGGAAGAACACATAACGCTTGCCGTTCACTTCGGCGCTGGAAACCGCGCCCCACACGCCGCGCCCCGGATCGGTGCCGGTCTTTTCGTCATTGCCCAGCTTGGGCGACTGGAACAGGGGCGTCATGTGATTGGCGCCGCCAAGATTGTTGGTGTCCAGCAGGCGCAGCACGCCTTCCTTCTGCGATACCGCCGCAATGGTCTTGCCGCCGAAGTTGAACACCACCGGCGAGGCCGAGCCCGACATGTCGTGCATCAGATTGTCCATCCAGTTGGACGGGGTGTAGCTGTCCATCAGCCGCGCCGCGCGGGGCGCCAGCTTCAAAATGCTTTCGCTGAAATCGCCGCCGGCCGGATCATAACGGCCGTCGCTGGTTTCCAGGATCACGCCGCCGGGCGCGCGCGCCACGCCGCCGCGGCCCCATGGCGCCGCCGGACGCGCGCCGCTGGTGAAGAAGTGGGTGACCACCGGATGGGACAGGTCGCTGACATCGGCGGCGTTGAGCGCGCTGGCATCCAGCAGCGGACCGGCGCCGGCGCGGCGCAGGCCCGACGTGGCGGCGGAATATTCAATGCTGGATTTGTCGGTGATCTCGCCGCAGGCCCGTCCGCTGGGGGAATACAGCACATTGTCGATCAGGTTCAGGCTCCAGGCGCGCGCAAAGGGCGCGGTCATGGGCGTCGGCGTAAGACGCTCGGCGCCGTCGGCCAGGTTCGCCCCGCGCAGCATGCCGTCGCCGGTCAGGAAAAATACGATGCCGCGCGCCTTGTCGATGGTGGGCGTGGTGTTGACGGTCTTGGGGCACAGCCAGTCGCGGACGGGCGCGGTGGATTTGTGCGGATTGGGGAAGCTCTTGCTCCAGATCTGCTTGCCGCTGTTTGCATCCAGCGCGAACAGCGTGTCGTCGGCGCCCAGGATGAAGACGATGTCGGCGGGGCCGGACGGCGTGGCGACACCGGCCACCACGATGGGCGCGGTGGCGGTGGACAGCACATACTTGTCGAACTTGATCGCCAGCTGGGTGGACCAGAGCTGCTTCAGCTTGCCAACATTCTTTGTGTTCAGCGTGGTTTCGGCGCGGTTCCAGCCGGTGCGTTCCTGGTCATAGCCCCAGGTCAGCCATTCGTTGCTGGCGGGCGCGATCACCAGCGGCGGCAAGGGCGGCGGCGGCGCCAGGGCGTTGCGCAGGTTCTGGCTCATCGCCGGGGTGCCTTCGGTCAGCCCGGCCGGGGCTTGCGCCATGCTGGCGCCGGCACAGAGCAGCGAAGCCATGGTGATGATGGTGACTGATGCAATTTTCATGGAAGCACCCCTGTTTTTCGACAGACGGGTTTCCCCCCGCCTTTATTGGGCGCGACGTTCAGGGGCGGCGGACATTTTGTCAACGCAGCGCTTTTCGGCGGTTTTCCGCCTGCCGCCGCTATCTGCGAACGTCGGGCGGTCAGCAGAAAAGCCCGCGGCAGGCCCGATTCAATCAAATTTTATGGAATTTGCTGTCATCGACAACATGAGGCGTTAAGAGCCGCCTCCTAATATCTGGCGCAGTTGGGCAATTTGGGGGCTTTCATGTTTCAACATCTTCGTGCCGTTCTGCTGGCGACAGCCATGCTTGTTGGGCTAGGCAGCGCTCACACTGCTTCCGCAGGCTTTCATCCCGTTGCGGCTTTGGTGCCCAGCAAGTCCGAACAGCTTGGCAATGCACAGATACGCTTTGTGACATCGGCTTCGGTTCGCGCCATCGCCATCGGGTATTAAATGCCCGCGCGGGGGGGCGTCTTGTGTGAGGACCTGCTAGAATAGGCCAAACAAGACGGAGGCGCGCATGCGGCAACTCCCCATGATCCTGTTATTCGTGGTCGCGCTGAGCGGCGCGGCGGCCGGCCTCACCCCCGCCGAACTGGCCAACAACCCGGCGCTGAACAAGTGCAGCAAGCCGGACGCCGAACTGATCAAGCCGGGCACCGCCGACACTTACAATGCCCAGGCCAAGGGCTTCAACGACTGCCTGCGCATCTATGTCGAGAATGAGAACAACAAGATCGCACGTCTGCGCGCGGACGCCAGCGGACAGTTCGATACGATCCAGGCCGGCGCCCTGACCCAGATCCGCGACATTGAGCGTGCCATCAACACCGCCATCGCCGAGGTGGGTATCGTCAATGGCGTGTCGCAGCCCGGCCAGATGCCACTGCCGGCCGCCAGCCTTGCATCCTTCCCGGCGCCGGAATGCGCCAGGCCCGACGACGCCCTGCTGAAGCCCACCATGGGCAGGAAGGCCGCCAGTCTTGCCAATCTCGACAAGTATGAAGTTCAGGTGCAGGGCCACGCCTCCTGCATCAAGCTCTACATCGCCCAGGCCAAGAACCAGATCGTCCAGATCAAAGCCAATGCCGAAGCCCAGATCAAGGCCGTGGCGGACGAGACCAATCCCAAAATCCACGCCATCAACATCGCTGTCGCGCAGGCGCTGCAAGAGGCACAGCAGGCTTCGGGCGAACGCAATGCCAGGGTGAACGTTATCCATTCGCCGCTGGCGATGGGCGGGCTTGATCCCGCGCAGTCGCAAGGCAGCGGGATGCTCAGCACCGCGTCATTCCAGCCGCCGGGCGCCGAAACCAGGACAGCGGCGAACACGCCCCTGCCGCGTTCCGCCGACATGCCGACCGGTGCAGGCGATCCCGACGCCATCTCCTGCCGCGCGCCGCAGCGATTGACGGACTCGCGCCTGATGGGACCGGAGATCTGCAAGCGCAACCGCGTCTGGGCGTCGCTTTATAAGCAGGGTAAGACCATCAGCGCCGACGGCCAGAAGATTGTGGATTCGGAAAAGGGAGCCATGTTCGGCCCCGAGGCCATCGTGCGTTAGGTGTGGCTTGAAATCTGCGGCAGCATGAAAACGGGCTCAAAGGATCGCTATGAGCGCCCGGCGACGGTGTTCTGAAAACCGCGCTTGTTGCCGCAGCCGCTCGCCCGTGCTCGCGGCGTTCGCTCC
>CANCMM010000148.1:0-5535 GCA_947379335.1 Alphaproteobacteria bacterium
TGCACCATCTGCGGCGTGATCATCTCCTCGGGCTTGAAGGCGGCACGGACTTCTGCATCCAGCGCATCGAAGGCGGCAGCATCATACTTGTAGGGCTTGGTGGCGCCGGGCATCGGTGTGCGCTCGTCATTGGTGCGCAGCGCGATGATGACCGGAAGATGTTTGGGATTGGCGCGCGACCAGCCCGCCACCGCTTTCAAACAGTCCGCCAGCTTGACGCAGCTGGAATTGAAATCGATGTCCAGAATGTGGATGACCTTGAAGCCTGGCGTGGCCATCGCCGCGATATAATCATCCGCCACCAGATCACCGGCCATCGATGCGCCGGCCGGATATTTGTAAAGCCCGCCCTTGGGATCATAGGCCACGTCGAATTCCAGCGAGCGCGCGCCTGCCGCCAGCTGCGCCGCAATCGGGGGCTGGTCATAGTCCAGCGCCTGGGCATCCTCGCTGGAGCCCATCTTGATCAGCGACATCATCTGCTTGCTGGGCTGCAGCTTGTAGCTTTCGGAGGTCCCCACCGCCTGCATTTCATTCAGGCGCACATTGGCGTCGAACCAGGCCGCGGCGCAGCCTGTCCCCGCCAGGCGCACATCCTTGGCCGCCAGGTCGCAAGTTTGCGCCGGCGCGGGGCGCGCGCCCACGGCGATCAACAAGGACGTCAGCGTGATGACGGCAAAAACGCGCAATCTGCCCCCGGGCGGACGATGAAACTGGGTATGCAAGCAAACAGAACAGACACAGATATGGACGGGCACCGGTTGTTCGGGATACGCGTCTTCGGTCGAACGTTCAGCATGGACCAAACAACCGGACGGCGACAGCCCCGGCCGGTGCATTGGGACTTTGAATTGCCTTTTTTATCGCGCCTGATCGGCGCCCGTCCAGTGCGGCTGATACAGGGTTAAATCGCTTTGAGCCTTTTGAATCGCATAACTTTGACGCTGCCCGGCTTCGCCGCTATTGGCCTGGCCTTGGCGCTGGGCACCCATGCCCAGGCGGGCCCGGCTGCCGACCTGACGATCCGGGTCGAGAATCTCTCCGCCGCCGGCGGCATCCTGCGTCTGGGGCTCTATGACCGGACCCATTATCCCGACGACAATTCCAGGCCGGTCGCCGCCGCCGATGTGAAAGCCACCGGCAACGAGATGGTGATCCACCTGCACGGCATCACGCCTGGCACCTATGCCATCGAGACGTTCCAGGATCTCGATGGCAATGGCGAGATGGACATGACCTGGCTGGGCTTTCCCGAAGAACCCTTCGGCTTTTCCCGCGATGTCCGCCCCCATCTGCGCAAGCCGCCCTTCAATCAGGTCGCCTTCACCCTGGCGCCCGGCGAGAACATGCAGGTGATCCACCTGCAGACATCGGTTTCGATCTTCCCATAGGGCATTTTCTCAACGCGCTGCGGGCGGCTCCTGGTCGGTCCTGATCCCTGCCATGAGGCGATACAGGGCGGCGGCGCGGTTCACGAACGATTTTTCATGTCCAGACGCAAACATGCTGCTGCCCTCGCCGCTTCTGGTGAGGATACGAACAGCGAATGTCCCTGGACCCGCCGCCTGGATGACCAGCAGCGTCTGGAGTGACCCGGGCTTGAACACAGTCAGGTAAAACCGGCGCATCGGCGTGATGTTCTCGCCGGAAACAACCAGCCGGTCGGGGGTGCGTTCCAGCACCGTCAGCCGGTATACCGTGGACCCGGTGCGGACATCATCCTCCCAATAGTAAAGGTGCGCGCCCGTCACGAACTCGGACGCGGAAAAATCATGGCGGCGCGCACTGGGATCCGGACCGCTCAGCGCGGACGCGTTCTTGGCAATCGGTCCCCACTTGCCATCGGTCGTTGACCAATACTGAACACCCGGCAACGCGGATATTGCGCCAAGCCGGGCGATCAGCGAGGCCATGACGTCACCGGAGCGCACAGCGCCCGTCACGCTGACCAGAACCTTTGACCGTGACGAAGCCGGCCAGCTGCTGCAGCCGGGCGGCTGCCAATGGGCACGCGCAAGTTCCTGCTCCTGCCAGACCTCCACCACCGGTGCCCCTGCCGGCAAGGTCGCAATGCTGCAGGAGGATGGCGGCTCGCCGGCCTGCGCGCCATCTGCAATCAACGACAAAATACAGGCCGACAGGATCGCGCGCCAATTCACAGCATGTTTTCCCAGGCCAGCGCGTAAAGCTCCTTCAGCCGTCCCCAGACAGGGCGGGACTTCCAACGGCGCAGATCGATGGGCCGGGCATCACCCTGGCTGGCCTGGAAAAGATCTTCCATCTCCTGTGCCGCATCGCTGCCCAGCACCACGGCATCGACTTCATCATTGTAGATGACACTGCGGTGATCGAAGTTGGATGAGCCGATTGCGGCCCACACCCCATCTATCACCACCGTCTTGGAGTGCAGGATGACCTTGTCCGTCTCGTAGATTTTCACGCCCGCTTCCAGCAGTTCGGCATAATGGGAATGCGCCACGGCGATCGACAGCTCCGAGTCACTGCGGCCAGGCAGCAGCAGCCGCACATCCACCCCACGCCTGGCCGCATCAACCAGGCTTTCCATCTCCTGCTTGGTGGGCGCAAAATAGGCCGCGGTAATCTTGATGCTTTTCTCGGCGGTGCGGATCGCGGTGAGCAGCGTGATGTAATATTGCGGAATCTGATTGTCCGGTGTGCTGCCCAGAACCCGTATCACCGCTTTGCCGCTCGCGGGCGCCGGCGGAAACATCGAAGCCTGGTCCAGCGCCGGGCCTTTCTGGCTTGTCCAATGTTCGAGGAACAGTTTCTGCAGCTCCGCGACCGCAGGGCCGGAAATTTCCATGTCGGTATCGCGCCATTGATCCGGTGTCGATCCGGGCGGCCCTCCTGACTTGCCGACCGGATTGCTCTGGTATGCGGTGCTGAGATTGACGCCGCCGATGATGGCAATTCGCCCATCCACCACCAGGATCTTGCGATGGTCCCGGTCATTGGGCGAATAAGGCACCTTGGACTCCAGCGGATTGACCGGATTGAACGACACCAGGCTGACCCCTGCCTGCTTCAGCCGGTCCAGGAATGCCGGAGCGGTGCTTCCCGACCCGTAACTGTCGTAGATCACATTGATCGCGACACCCGCCTCCCGCTTGGCGACCAACAGGTCGCCCAGATGCGCGCCGTCGTTCTCGACATCCTCGAAGATATAATATTCCAGGTTGATGTGGCGGGTCGCATTCTGGATCGCCGCGAACATCGCCCGGAATGTTTCAGGACCGTCCCGCAGCAGCCGGGTCTGGTTGCCCGCGATCAGGGGACTTTCCGAGATCGCCTCTTCATAGGCGGTATGGCGCTGCAACAAGCCGGCATCGCCGGCATCGGCGCTCAGGCGCTGCAGAATTGCCTTGCTCTGTTCCTGTGTCAGCGGACCGCGTCGGGTTTCGATCTGGGGCGCCACTTTTCCCGAAGCCTGCGGTGGCGCGATGTCCGGCACCGAGGCGCACCCGGTCACTTCGCATGCCAGGACGCAAAAGAGAGCCGTCGCAGCAAGTTGGCGTAACACCGGCATCGTCGGCCAATCTTTCAAATGGGAATCAACAAGCTCGAAAATGATTGAAGCGCGCCACGCAATAAGCGGCGGTCTTGCAACGCCAATCTGAGGAAGAAGTTCCCTATTTCCGCGGGGCGGCCGCGTTCTTCACGGCCAGGGCCTTGACTGGCGCACCCTTGGCCTTACCTCGCGCCCGGTGCGATGGGACAGATAGCGGCCCACCGGTCCGCGCATCTGGTTCCAGTCCAGGAAATAAAGTGTGATGATGGCGGTGATCAGCATCGCCAGGGTGGTGATTCCCGTCCAGCGGAAGAAACCGCTCCAGGTGAAGCGAAAATCCCGGAAATCCGAGATCACCCGCTCCTGCATCGCCTCACGCGACCATTTCCCAGCGTTCTTGTCCGGATGCTCCGTAACGGACATGTCAAATCAATCACTTAACTGTGGTGCTCCCCATGGGCTAACGCCTGAAACGCGCAATGGGTGCAACTTTCTGTCTCCCTGTTACGTTGGGGAACTTCGAAGGAACCTGATTCCGTGCCCCGCCGCTTCCCTGTCTGGATAATGTTGAAAGAGGGCGTCAACGCCTTCATCGACGACAACGCCCTGTCACGCGGTGCGGCCATCTCCTTTTATGCGGTCACGGCCATCGCCCCGGTGCTGTTCATCGCCACCGCCATCGCCGCCCTGGGCCTGGGCCAGGCCGCCGCCAGCCGCGCCGTGCATGAACAGCTGACCCGCATCATGAGTTCGGAAAGCGCCGATCTGGTGCAGCTCGCCATCCTGCATGTACGCAGCGCCCAGCACACCCTGGCCGGCAGCCTGATCGGCGTGGTGGCACTGGTGGTCACGGCTTCCGGCTTCTTTACCGAGATCGAGGATGCGCTGAACGTGATCTGGAAGGCGCCCCGCCACGAATCCTATTTCTACCAGCTGCTGCGCGGCCGGGTGATGAGCCTCACCCTGGTGATCGGGTTGGGGGTGCTGCTGCTGTTTTCCGTGGTGCTGGCCACCGGCATCCGGGTGCTGGGCCGTCTGCTGGACCGCTACACCAATTTCTCGGAAGTCGTGATCGGCCTCATCAACTTCGAAATTTCCTTCATCATCGTCGCCCTGCTGTTCGCGGCGATCTACAAGCTGCTGCCCAACATCAAGCTGATGTGGCGCGACGTGATCGTGGCCAGTTGCGGCACCGCCATCCTGTTCGAGGCCGGTCAGACCCTGATCGGCTATTTCCTGGCCAACTTCATCACCGCCAATATCTATGGCGCCGCCGGCGGCATCATCGTTCTGCTGATCTGGGTTTATTACTCGGCGCAGGTTTTCCTGCTGGGCGCCGAGTTCAGCAAGGTCTGGGCCCGCCGCTACGGCAGCCAGAGGCAGAAGGACTGACACGGGGCCCCGGTTCAGCATGGGGATCATTCCTTCCTTACATGGCCTTTTTCGGCTGGCACGAAATGTCCGCTTTGCGCCAAGAGGAGCCATCAGCCACGTCCAGTTTGCGCATTAGCGCACACAGGGCGACAACAAAATTGGCGCTCCGATAATTCGCTTATTTCGCTCAAGCTTTTGGGTATATGCGGTTTTGGTCTTCGCGCATCTGTTTGGCCAGGAGCGTCAGTCTTTCCGCAAAAATGATGGTTCATCTGCGGCTTCAGGCGTATAGCGTCAGCCAACTTATCGAGTTCGTTGGCCATTCGCTCATATTCGACAACTGAAAAAGGCTTCTCATCAGCGGGCATTAGGCCTCCAAATTTTGCAAAGCCCTTCGACTATCATTACACGCCCGCGATTTTGCCTTGATTGGGATCAAACTGGGCACCTCTTCAGTTTGAAACTGTCCAAGATTGAAGGACGAAAGCCGTACCTTCAGGCCTCACAATTGCCCGAACCACGAACGTCCGCTCCGCGCTAAAAGCGGTCATTCGCCTGCTTGTGCAATGCGGTAGCAAGTTATGATTATGGCTTGCGACCGCCCAAAGCGGTTCGCAGTGACTCAACCGCGG
>CANCMM010000149.1:0-5529 GCA_947379335.1 Alphaproteobacteria bacterium
GGCGTCGGGGTGGGATTTGCTGCTCACCGCCACCAACCCGTCAGCGGCCGGTGTGCGTGCCGTGATCGTGCGCGTGATGCCATTTGCAATTTCGAAAGCGCCTTCGCCAACCGTGCCCACGAACAGCCGTCCGATGGCCGGTGCGAACACCACGCCGCTGACCGGCGCACCATCCACGATCTCGCCGATGTTCACCGTGAACTCGCCGCCGCGCTTGATGAATTCCTTGGTGCCGTCCACCGGATCCACCAGGAAGAAGCGCGATCCCACCTTGGCGACGCGGCCCGCCGCGGCTTCCTCTTCCGCCACCACCGGCACGTCCGGGAAGGCCAGTGCCAACTCGGCCAGGATAAGCTTCTCGGCTTCCTCATCGGCATCGGTCACCGGCGAGCGGTCGGCTTTCACCCGCGCGTCACACCCGGCCTCGTAGTGGCGCATCACCACCACCCCGGCAGCCTGGGCGATGCGGACCAGCGTTTCGAGGCGGGGGGAGAGCGTTGCGCTCACGTTAAGGATTCCTTAAGAGCGGTTGGGAAATTAACCAATTGCTAACCATTGGGACGGCATTGAGTCCATCATGAACGAGATCGAATTCGCCGCCTTGCTGGTCAGCCGCGTGTGTCACGACCTTGTCGGGCCTTTGGGTGCCGTGGTCAACGGCATGGAAGTTCTGGAAGACGAGCGCGACCCCGCCATGCGGGCCGAGGCCATCAAACTGGTGACCATGAGCGCCGACCAGGCGCTGGCCCGCATCCAGTTCATGCGCATCGCCTTTGGCGCCGCCGGTTCGGCCGGCGCCGAACTGGATCTGGGTGAGATTGGCCGTCTTGTGACGGGCCTGCTCGAAGGCGGCAAGGTGCAGCTGACCTGGAATGTGCCCCGGCTTTACTGGGCCAAGGACTGGGCCAAGCTTTTGATGAACGCCACGCTGTTGGCCGCCGATTGTCTGCCGCGCGGCGGGATGGTGACGGTGGAGGCCAGCGCCGATCCGCAGGTGCCGTCCTTCCATATTCGCGCGCAGGGCCTCAACGCCCGCGTCACCGAGGAAGTGGACCATGCCATCAGGGGCGAGGCGCTGAATGTTGACGCGCGGCATGTGCAGCCCTTCCTGACCTACAAGTTGTCGCGCACCGTCAATGCCGCTCTGACCATCGCGCCGTTTGAAGGCGCCGTGGAGCTGACGGCCGGCTGACACAACGTCAGCAAGGGGCATCAGTAAGCCAATCTTTACCCTAAACCCGCTAGATTCCCCGCCATTGAGCCCTGTGTTCCAGGGCCCGCTTTGATTTGAGCCGCGTCGGCTCCTGGGAATTTTGCCCATGAAACATTGCCTGGTCGTGGACGACAGCCGCGTGATCCGCACGGTCGCGCGCCGCATCATGGAAGAATTGCAGTACTCGGTGGAAGAAGCAGAAGACGGCATGACGGCCCTGCGCGCCGTGCGCGAAAAAATGCCCGACCTGATTTTCCTGGACTGGAACCTGCCCACCATGAAGGGCGTGGAATTCGTCAAGAGCGTGCGCGGCCAACAGGAAGGCGGTCATCCGGTGATCCTGTTCTGCACCACCGAAGCCGATTCCACCGAGATCGCCAGCGCCATGGCGGCCGGCGCCAATGAATATGTCATGAAGCCGTTCGACGGCGACGGCGTTCGCGCCAAGCTGGCCGATATCGGCGTCACAGCCCCATAACGATTGGAAGAGCGGCCGCCATGGCGCCCGACGATTTTTCCTTTCTCGCACGCCTGCTGCGCCGCCGCTCCGGCCTGTCACTGACCCCGGACAAGAAGGCGCTGACCACGCGCCGCCTGGCGCCGGTGATGCGCCGCTTCGACTTCAAGGACATGGCCGGTCTGATCGGCGAGCTGCGGCTGGGGCGCGAAGCGCTGGCCGATGCGGTGACCGAGGCCATGACCGTCAATGAGAGCAGCTTCTTCCGCGACGCCGCGATGTTTCGCACGCTGCGCGAGACGGTGCTGCCGCGCCTTGCGGCGGCGCGCGGCGGTGACAAGCGGCTGCGCATCTGGTCGGCGGCCTGCGCCGCGGGCCAGGAACCCTATTCCATCGCCATCCTGTTGTCGGAAATGGGCCTGACCCGTGAGGGCTGGAACATTGATCTGATCGCCACCGACCTGTCGGGCGAAGCGATCGCGCGCGCCGAAGCCGGCCGCTATGCGGCTTGCGAGATCGAACGCGGGCTGGATGCCCACGCCATGCGCTATTTCCGCCGCGATCGCTCCGAATGGCTGGTGGATGCCAGCCTGCGCCGCATGGTGACGTTCAGGCGTTTCAACCTGCTGGATTCCTTCGGCTGGCTGGACGAGATGGACCTGGTCTTCTGCCGCAATGTGCTGATGTATTTCGACACCGCCACGCGGCTGGATGTGCTGGACCGCATCGCCGACACCATGGCGCCGGACGGCTTGTTGCTGCTGGGTGAGAATGAAATGCCCGGCCGCGCCGGTTTTGCGCCCAGCGCCGAGGGACCGGGCTTTTACGCCAAGTCCCGCGCCACGATCCTGCGCCTCGGTTAGGCCAGGCTTTTCCCGCTCAGGCGTTCCAGCACCTTGATGGGCGCGCGCTCCGGCTGCGCCATCTGATCGATGTCCAGGTGAAAGGTCTGCTCCAGCGCGAACTCTCCGCCCAGCGCGGCATGCAGCACCATGTCGGTAAAGACCAGCCAGCAGCTCCCGGGCGGAAAATCGACTTTCTGATGCGGGCTGTTCTTCTGGAAATCATCGTCCCGCTTGGCGGTGTCGTGCAGCGACAACATCAATTCGTCATACAGGCTGCGGCGGCCGCGCGTGACACCCAGCTTGTCGAACAGCCAGGATTTGCCGGGAAGGTCGGGACCCACTTTGGGCAGAAAATCGTGCGCGAACTGCTCGAACGGCTCACCGACATGCCAGTGGCGCGGTGAGGCCGGCGCGACATTGGCGAAAAAGCGCAGGATGCGGCGCCCCCGCATGGGACGGGACGGAAAAGCATCGATGTGCAGCAGCCGGTCGTCGCTGATCTTGGACTGGCGGCGGCCTTTCACCTGGACCGGACGGAAGCTGGTGCGGGCGCGTTCGACGCACCGATAAGGCAGCAGGTCCGTGATCAGGGACGAAGTGCTGTCCGAAAAGCGCGCCATCATCGCCGCCAGGTCCTTGGCGGGTTTGCCGGTCAGGGAGGTGGATTGCAGCGCGCCGCTGGGATCCAGCGAGATGTTCTTGGCTTTGCCGTCCGACACCCGCGCATCCAGGAATTGCTTTTCCTTCTCCGCCAGCGCGAAGGCCAGATCGGGGAAAAACAGCATCGCGCCGCCTTCCAGCGCCGCAAGCGCGCGGGCCTTCATTTCCGGGGCATAAGGTCCGGTCCAGCTGGCGATGGGAAGGCTCTCAAGCATTGCGGTCCGTCATGGCCTCATAGATCAGGGTGCGCAAGTCGCGGCGCAGCTTCACGCGGCTGCCCGTGTCGGTGATCACCTGGGTCATGAATATCACGGCCATGTCTTCGGCGGGGTCAACAAAGAAGGCGGTGGACGCCATGCCGCCCCATGCGAATTCGCCGGCCGAGCCGGGAATGCCCACCCGCGCCGGATCCAGGGTCACTGCCACGCCCAATCCGAAGCCGATGCCGCGATAGCCGCTTTCGTTGAAGGCATCGGCGGCCGGCGACAGGTCGGCGATCTCTTTGCCGCCGGGAAGCTGGTTGCGGGTCATCAGGGCCACAGTTTCGGGTTTCAGCAGCCGCACCCCGTCCAGCTCGCCCTTGTTCAGCAGCATGCGGCAGAAGCGCAGGTAATCGGCGGCCGTGCCGGCAAGGCCTCCACCGCCGGATTCCAGCTGGGGCGGCACAAAATAATTGGCATTGGGATAGGAATCGAAAAGCTCCAATTTTGCGTCTTTCTGCACATAGCAGGCCGCAAAACGGGCTTGCTTGCTTTGAGGCAGCGCAAAATCGGTATCGGTCATTTTCAGCGGCGCCAAAATGTTCTGCCGCACAAAGTCCGCGTAATGCCGGCCGGACACGATCTGCACCAGGTACCCCAGCACGTCGGTCGCCACCGAATAAATCCAGTGTTCTCCGGGTGAATATTCCAGCGGCAGGCTTGCCAGTTGGGCGATCATCGTGGGCAAGCCGCCCGGCGTATCCATTTCGGAAATGCGCAAGGCACGATAGGAGGCGTCGATCGCGGTGCGGTTGTGAAAGCCGTAGGTAAAGCCGGCGGTATGACGCATCAGGTCCCGCACGGTCATGGCGCGCGAAGGTGTGCTGCCATCGGCCAATTTCAGGTTGGCAAATTCGGGAATAAAGCGCGCCACCGGATCGTCCGGGCCGATGCGGCCCTGTTCCAGCAGCATCAGCAGTGCCACGCTGGTGACCGGCTTGGTCATGGAATAGAGCCGGAAGATCGCATCCTCGCGCATCGGGACGTGGTTTTCGCGGTCGATCTCGCCCAGCAGGCCGAGATGGGCGATTTGCCCGCGCCGCCAGATCAGGGTCAGGGCGCCGGGCAGTGCGCCCGCCGCGATCTGGCCTTCCAGCATCTGCGGGATGCGCGCCAGCTTTTCCTCTGAAAACCCTGATGCCCTTGTCATGGCTGCGGTTATACTAAGCCCCGTGATGAATGACAGGTCCAAAAACTGGCCGGTAATGAGCTTGGTGCAGGCGCATGCGCGCCTGACCGCGCCGGGCGCCCCGTTCGAGACAATGTCCGCGATGGTGCGCGGCCAGGCCATGACGGTGTGGAAGCATGTCCCTGCCACGGCGGCCGGGGCTTTTGCACAGGCGCGCGGCCATGGCGCACGGGAATTCCTGGTCTATCAAAATGAGCGCGTCAGCTATGACGCGTTTGCCCGCGCCGCCCTTGCCGTGGCGGTGCTGCTGGCCGAGCGCGGACTGCAAAAAGGCGACCGGGTCGCGCTGGTGATGCGCAACCTGCCGGAATGGCCGGTGGTGTTCATGGGCGCGTTGCTGGCGGGCGCCATCGCCGTGCCGCTGAACGCCTGGTGGACCGGTACCGAGCTTGCTTATGCCATCCTGGATTCCGGTGCCCGTTTTGTTTTTGCCGATGCCGAGCGATTGGCGCGGTTGGCCGATCTGCCGCCGGCACAGCTCTTTGTCACCCGCGCCGCCAATGCGCCCGCCGGCGTAACGGTGCTGGAAGATGTAATCGGCACGCCGGGTCATTGGGCGGATTTGCCGGAAGGCGTGATGCCGGATGTGCCGCTGTCGCCGGAAGACGACGCCACCATCTTCTATACCTCCGGCACCACCGGCGCGCCCAAGGGGGCGCTGGGGACCCACCGTTCGCTGACCACCAACATCTTCGCCGCGCCTTTTTCCGAAGCGCGCAATGCGCTGCGCCGTGGTGAAGAACCGAAGCCAGCGGCGAAACAGCGCGTCACACTGCTGGCGGTGCCCTTCTTCCATGTCATCGGCAGCCTGTCGGTGCTGCTGCCGGGCATGGCGGCGGGCAGCAAGCTGGTGCTGATGCGCAAGTTCGAACCCGGCGAAGCCCTGGACCTGATCGAACGCGAAG
>CANCMM010000150.1:0-5528 GCA_947379335.1 Alphaproteobacteria bacterium
CATCACGCCGATCTTGTCGGCGAAGATCTCGCGGCTCTTGTCATCCACCACGCCGCAGCGGTCGCCGTCGCCGTCAAAGCCCAGGCACAGATCGGCGCCCTGCTCTTTCACCACATGGCCCATGGCATGCAGCATTTCCATGTCTTCAGGATTGGGATTGTATTTGGGGAAGGTGAAGTCCAGATCGGTGTCCATGCCGATCACCTCGGCGCCGATGCGGCGCAGGGCTTCGGGCGCAAAGGCGCCGGCGGTGCCATTGCCGCAGGCTGCGATCACCTTGATGGGCCGCGACAGCTTGTGACCCTTGGTCACGGCCTGCAGATAGGTCTCGCGCATATCGGGCACGGCGATGTACTTGCCGCCGTCGCGTTCCTTGCCCAGACCTTCCAGCACGATCTTCTTGATAGCGTTGATCTCGTCCGGTCCAAAGGTCAGCGGCCGCTGCGCGCCCATCTTCACGCCGGTCCAGCCATTCTCGTTGTGACTGGCGGTGACCATCGCCACCGCGGGGCAGTCCAGCGCGAACTGCGCAAAGTACGCCACGGGCGACAAGGCCAGACCGATGTCATGCACTTCGCAGCCGGCCTGCAACAGCCCGATGGTCAGCGCCTGCTTGATGGATAACGAATACGAACGATAGTCATGACCGGTAACGACCTTGGGCTTCACGCCGATGTCGTGCAGGTAAGTGCCCAGCCCCAGGCCCAGCGCCTGGATGCCCAGCAGGTTGATCTCCTTGCCGAACAGCCAGCGCGCGTCATATTCGCGAAAGCCGTTGGCGGTCACCAGCGGCAGGTTCTCATAGTCGGCGGTGTTGGGGACAAGGTCGCTGCGGGGCTTGATCATGACATCCTGACTTGATGGGCAAGGGGTTTTAGCCGCCCGAACCCTGCTTCTCAATGGGTTTGGCCGAAGCCATTTTTCGCGCCCTTTGCGCATGTTATAGCTGGAACATGGAACGCGACATTGCGACAAAGCTGGGGCTTCCGGCACTGGAAAAGGGCTGGGTGTGGCTGGTGGGCGCAGGTCCCGGCGATCCGGGCCTGATCACCGCGCTGGGGTTGCAGGCGCTGGCCCAGGCCGACGTCATCCTGTTCGACGCGCTGGTGGACGAAACGTTGCTCACCCTGTCGGACGCCGAGAAAATCTATGCCGGAAAGCGCGCCGGGGTGCGCAGCTGCAAGCAGGATGAAATCTCCGATCTGCTGGTGACATTGGCCAAAGAAGGTAAGCGCGTCCTGCGGCTGAAGGGCGGCGATCCCTTTGTGTTCGGGCGTGGCGGCGAGGAAGCGCAGGCGCTGGCGCGCGCGTGTGTGAACTTCCGCATCGTGCCAGGCATCACCGCGGGGATCGGCGGCCTGGCCTATGCCGGCATTCCCGTCACCCACCGCGACACCAACCATGCCGTGACGTTCATCACCGGCCATGGCGTGGACGGCAAGCTGACGAAAATGGACTGGGCCGCGGTGTCGCACGGCGCTCCCACCCTGGTGCTCTACATGGCGCGCAGGTTCGCGGGCGAGATCGCGGACGCTCTGCTGGCAGCGGGACGAAAAGCAAGCGAACCTTGCGCCATCGTTTCCAATGCGGCGCGCGCTGATCAGCAAGTGATCATCACCACGCTGGAGGGCCTTGCAGCAGCAGCCGAAGCCGCGCCGCCGCTTTGCATCATCGTCATCGGCGAAAATGTGAAGCTGGCGGGCGAACTCAGCTGGCTTCCGTCTTGAGCCGCGCCGGCAATTCTTCCATCACCGCCCGCCGCTGCGCATCCGTCATCGAAAACCAGGCCCCGATTTCCGCGAGCGTCCGCCCGCACCCCTGGCACAGGCCGGCGCCGGGGCCATAGGTGCAGATTTTGACGCAAGGGCTCTCCATGACCCGGTTTTACAGGGGTTTTGCTCGAAGTCGACCATTGGCCTTAACCGGGACTTAACAGCACTTCTCTAGGCTGGACGGGTATTTTTCGGATCATCCTGTCATGGCAAAAGCGCAGTTCCACAAGAACCAGCGGGTTTATGTAAAGCCGGTCGGCACCTGGGCGCTGATCGAGCATGTCGTGCCGCACTGGGCAAAGGGCCTGGATGAGCCGATCCGCATTCACTACGACGTGGGTCTGGGCCGCGAATTCGCCGCCGAGGAATTGCTCAGCGAAGAGCCGCTGGGCGACGCCACGCCGGCCGATGCGCAGGTCTGGCGCGTGGTGCGCGCCCGCAACAAGTGGCAGCCCGCCGAAGACTGCGCCCGTCATCCTGTGCCGGGCACCTATCCCATCGTCGTCACCGGCGAAGCGGAATGGGGCGGCTGGCGCGTGCCGGGCGCCGAATACGACCTGGATCCGGGCAAGATGGAAGAACAGGCGCGCCTGATCGCCAGCGCGCCGCGTCTTGCTGCTTTCGCCATCTCGTTGGTGGACTGGGCGCGCAAGTCGGGCGAGGACATGCCCAACGAGTTGGCCGAGCTGGCGCACAAGGCGCAGGACCTTCTGGCCGACGTCAAACGGACCGGATAATGACGGTGCTCGACACGCCCACGGGCGCGATCGGGCGTCTTTCCCTGCCGCGATTGCTGTTGGTTCTGGGCGGCTTCACCGCCCTGACCGTGATCTTCTTCTGGCCCTGGCTGGCGCACCTGTCCGCGGCGCTGATCGGCCCGCCCGAAGATAATATGCAGGATTTCTGGAACAGCGCCCATGCCGCTGCCGCGCGGGGCTGGCGCGATTTCGCCTTCACCCGCCAGATCCGTTTCCCGGAAGGCACGTCCCTCACCTTTGCCGGCTTCGCCTGGCCGCAAGTGTTTGCCGTGGCGCTGCTGTCGAAGATTTTCGGCGCGAATTTTTCCACCCTGGTGACGCTGCAAAACATCACCTTGCTGGCCAGCTTCCCGCTAGGCGCGGCGGCGATATTTTATCTGGCGCGGCATCTTCTGGGCGATGTGCAAGGCCGCGACATCGGCGGGGCGATCGCCGGCTTCATCTTCGCCTTCAATCCCTGGCACGTGGCGCAGGTCATGCATCATGCCCATGTCAGCGGCATCGAGTTTTTGCCGTTGTTCGTGCTGTTTTATCTGAAGACCCTCGAACAGCGCGACTGGCGCAACCTGCTCGTCGCAGCGGCGATGGCGGCGCTCAGCGCCCTGTCCTGCTGGTATTACCTCTTCTACGCATTCTATTTCCTGGCCTTCCATCTTCTCTATCTGCGGGTGCGCAACGCAAAGTGGCCGCGCGGCTGGGCGCTGACCGCACCGGCACTGTGTATGGCCGCAACCACGGCTCTGCTGATGCCCTGGCTGCTGCCGATGGCGACGTCGGGGCTGAAAAATCCGGTCTACTATCTCGGCAACAACATGTTCGTGGCCGACCTGGCGGCCTTCATCGCCTTTCCGCCCACCCATTTGCTGGCGCGCTATGGCAGCGGCATCTATGCCGCCCTGACCGGCAATGCCTGGGAAAGCACAGTCTATCTGGGACTGGCCAATCTGGGTGTGCTGGGTTGGGCGCTCACCCGTCCAAAAAACCAACAAAGCGCACCGACGGCCCTGCTGCCCTATGCGCTGGGCGGCATGATTTTCTTCGCGCTTCTCGCCGGCGGCGAGGCGCTGCATGTCGCCGGTCATGTCACGCCGCTACACCTGCCCGGCGTGATCCTGGCCAAGCTGCCCTTCTTCGCCAATGTCCGCACCCCCGCCCGCGCCATGGTGATGGTGTATCTGTTCCTGGGACTGGCGCTGGCGCAGGCGACCGTGATGGCGTTGCGCTATCGTACACAGGTGAGCCGCGCCGCGTTGGGCATCGTCGCGGTTCTGATGTTGCTGGACTTTGCACCGGCAAGCCTGGCCACGACCCAAGCCGCCTGCCCCGCTTCGCTGGACGTCATTGCCAACGACGCGAGCGATTTCGGCGTGCTGGACCTGCCGCGCGGCTATGGCGAAAGCAACGCCGCCATGACGCAGTCCGTCTGTCATGGCAAACCCATCGTGCAGGGCGAAACCGCCCGTCACATGACCGATACATTGGCCGACCGGCTGGTGACAAATAATCTCGCCGCCCAGCAGCGCCAACTGACAGCCGCCCATGTGAAATATATCGTGCTGCACCGCCCACAAGGCGAATTGCATCGCTGGAACAAGGCCGACGGTGTCCAAGCCGACTATGCGCGCAGTTATGCGGTTGTGCATGACGGCAAAGACATGACGGTGCTGCGCGTCTATTGATTGTTCCGGGCTGCGAAGGCGGGCTATAAAGCCTGTCTCAAATCCAGCCCGAAAGCTTTCCCCATGCGTACCGACGAACCGCGCGCCATCCATCTGGCCGATTACAAGGCGCCGGAATTTCGCATCCGCACCGTGCATCTGGATTTTTCGCTGGAGCCGGAAGCCACGCGCGTTTCCTCCAGGCTTGAAATCGAGCGCCTGTCGGGCAACGGCCCGCTGGTGCTGGCGGGCGAGAGCCAGAAATTGCTGTCGGTCACCTTGGATGGCCGGTCGCTGAATGCGGGTGAATACCTGCTGGATGACAAGAATCTCACCATCCCCAATCCGCCGGCCAAGCTCTCCCTGGAAGTCAGCAGCGAGATCAATCCCGCCGCCAACACCGCGCTGGAAGGCCTGTTCCTGTCCAGTGGCATGTTCTGCACCCAGTGCGAGCCGGAAGGCTTCCGCCGCATCACCTATTTCCTGGACCGGCCCGACAATCTGTCGGTCTTCACCGTGCGCCTGGAAGCGGCGCGCGAGCAGTATCCGGTGCTGCTGTCCAACGGCAACCGCACCCAGAGCGGCGAGTTGCCGGGCGGTCGCCATTTCGCGGTGTGGAACGATCCCTTCCCCAAGCCGTCCTATCTGTTCGCGCTGGTGGCGGGCGATCTGGGCTCCATCCATGACAGCTTCACCACCATGACGGGGCGGAAAATCGCGCTCGACATCTATGTCGAGCATGGCAACGAGCCCAGCGCCCATTACGCCATGGATGCGCTGAAGCGCTCGATGAAATGGGACGAGGACAATTACGGCCGCGAATACGACCTGGACATCTTCATGATCGTGGCAGTCAGCGCCTTCAACATGGGCGCGATGGAGAACAAGGGCCTCAACATCTTCAACGACAAGGTGCTGCTGGCCACGCCCGAAACCGCCACCGACGATGACTATGCCCGCATCGAGGGCGTGGTGGCGCACGAATATTTCCACAACTGGACCGGCAACCGCATCACCTGCCGCGACTGGTTCCAGTTGTCCTTGAAGGAAGGCCTCACCGTCTTCCGCGACCAGAACTTTTCCGGCGACATGCGAAGCCGCGGTGTGCAGCGTATCCAGGATGTGCGCGCCCTGCGTGGCCGCCAGTTCATCGAGGATGCCGGCCCCCTGGCCCATCCGGTGCAGCCCGCCAGCTATATCGAGATCAACAACTTCTATACCGCCACCATCTACGACAAGGGCGCCGAGGTGATCGGCATGCTGAAGACGCTGGTGGGCGATGACGGCTATCGCAAGGCGACCGACCTTTATTTCGAGCGCCATGATGGCCAGGCCGCCAC